>QNEL01000284.1 GCA_003645185.1 Candidatus Parabeggiatoa sp. nov. 3 | reverse complement strand
TTTAACGGAATTAAGATTCCTTCATTTCTAGCATCTTATTATTAATAATGAGTAAGTCTGCTTATATTAACCATTACAGCTAACCATTTGCTTTTTACTCAATCCTCTACCAACGTTAGCGTAAGATTGATGTTATCCCCGTTTCTTTCTTAGAGTTCTTTCAACTCTAATAACCCTTACGTTGGTTTACCTCGTTGGGAATTATAGGCTGTTGTGCATCCGTAGGTGGTTAGTTTGCTCGAGCGAGTTTTTTGACTAGTGGAGACCTTTTTACTTAGTTTCAGGTTCTTTAACTCTATATAAGTGTTACCGCTTATTATCTTATTTCCTATTTTAGGAAGCTTTATTCTCTAACTTCAGTTGGCACTAAAGCCATAGATGCTTTGCAGACACATGAAACCTTGTAAGCTAGTTTCTTAGGTGCCATTATTCCCGCTTTACCAGACGCTTCATCACTCGCGCCCAATAGGGTAAGTTACGCAGTCAGTATCCACATACTGGAGGTAGCCTTTCAACCTCATTATAATTCAGTTATCATTTCAAAATTTGAAAAGCCCCAAGTTATATGGCTTTTATGCCATTTTCTTTGGGAACGAGTCGCACTAGGTATAATAGACTTGTCCCTAAATAATTATATTTTGTATTTCAGAGACTTATATAGACTTCAAAATTCAAAGTCATTAAAAATCAGTTTGTTATGACAATAACACTGAGATTTGATAATTACTAATTAATCTATTAATAATAAAAAAAGATTAGCTTCATTTTTAACCCCTCGGTCAATACAATCTTATTTATTCATGTTATTAATGCTGTTACAGTTATTGGGTTCATCAAATCGTTTTGATACATTGACACACGGCATCCATTAATTTTATCTATAAAAATCAGATATTTAATAAAATATATTCTATTTGAATCGGTGTTGTTGTCAAACAAATATTTTATATAATCAATATGATAATAATTATGTAATTATTCAGTTTAAAACCGTTTCATAACAAAAATGATAATGTCAAGGTATCATTGATATCTTGTATCAAATATACAACCTATTTTGGTCTGTTTTATTTTATATGTATCGTTTACGTGTAAAAAAAGACTTTATTAATATGTTATAAGTCTTTATTAAGGGACAAGTCTAATGTCTAATGATCATTATACTTGCCCCTTCATCCCTGTAACCCATTGGCGTACTAGAGACAACGATAATAAAAATCAAGGACTACCGATCAAGACAACTCTATTGTTCACTAACCACGATTGGTTGTTCACTGTTCACTGATAAGGGTTCCAGAGGCGTTATGTTACTGACTTTGGCATCACAGTGTTCTTTCATATAGATAATAAACCGGTCGTTTTCAATCACTTTCACGGCATATTCCTCAGGTGTTTCTTGAAGATGTTGCTGCTTTCCAGACGTTTCTTTTTTCTTAGGATTTTCTATGATAATACTGTGCGCTTGTCCATAGTGTTTTCGCACTACCTTTTCTAATTCCTTTTCTGCGCTGAGTAAGATTTTAGAGTCAGACGGTAACATCAAATACCAAATATTTCCATCACGTTTTTGAAATTGACAGTTGAGCGCAAGTTGTTTCACAAGGCGGCTCTGGAACTCTAATGATTGTATCGTACTTTCCCATTCATCATGACTTTTTAATGATTGTGATGGTTCGTCTGGTTTGACAGCTTCAGTTGCTACACTGACGGCCGCTTTGGTAACGGGGGGTGGGTGTGCCGCCGCTGTTGTGATGGGGGAGTGAGGCATCGCTTCTGTTGCTTTAGCAGGTTGTGGTTGCATACCTGTCATGTTCTTCGGGCGAAACGCTAACATACGCAGCATCACCATTTCAAAACCGGAACGCGGTTCTACGCTAAGTGGCAAATCGCGCCGCCCTAACAATCCAATTTGATAAAATAATTGTACATCTTCAGGTGACATTTGTTGAGCAAGTTGCGAAATGGCCTCACCGTCAGAATGATTAACATCAACGGTGGTAGGCATGACTTGTGCCAAAGCGATTTGTTGTAGTAAAGAGAGGATATCGCCTAAGACAGTGACAAAATCGGGATTTTGTTCTGCAAGCCTAGCAATATTTTGCAATAAGCCGGGGGCATCAAAAACAGCCAACATCTTAATTAATTCTACTACTGTTGACTTCTCAACTGTGCCCAGCATCTGACCCACGTCTGCACTAGACAACTTACCAGCACCGTAAGCAATAGCTTGATCTAATAAACTTAACGCATCACGTAAACTCCCATCTGCAGCTTGGGCTAATAAGCGTAATGCTTGGGATTCATAGCCAATACCTTCTTCTTCAACGATTTGAATCAAATGTTGGGCGATATGTTCTTGGGTTATGCGTTTGAGATTAAATTGTAAACAGCGCGATAAGATAGTTGGGGGTAATTTTTGAGGATCGGTTGTGGCAAGCAAGAATTTAACGTGCGGAGGGGGTTCTTCCAAAGTTTTCAATAAAGCGTTGAAACTGTGAGTAGAAAGCATGTGTACCTCGTCAATGAGGTACACTTTATAACGCCCCCGTGTCGGTGCATATTGGACATTGTCCAATAAATCACGGGTATCTTCAACTCTGGTACGCGAAGCAGCATCAACTTCAATTAAATCAACAAACCGCCCTTCATCAATTTCGCGACAGGCTAGGCATTGCCCACATGGATAAGCGGTAACCCCTTTTTCACAATTGAGAGATTTTGCCAAAATTCGCGCTATTGTTGTTTTGCCCACTCCCCGTGTGCCAGTAAATAAATAAGCATGATGGAGACGATTTGAGTCAAGTGCATTTGTCAATGCTTGTAAAACATGAGATTGTCCCACCATTTCTGGAAAATTACGGGGTCGCCATTTGCGGGCTAAAACTTGATAGGCCATGAAAATGAAATATTTGCTGACGAATAAAAAACGATCCGTTCTTTCGTTCTAACGGACGATAGGGAAGGCAATCTTAAAGGATAAATCTAATTGAAAATAGATTTAAAAAAAATCACGAAAATAAGAGGGTGGCGGCCAGCGCCAGCCACACCCCGGCACACACATCCGCTGCTGCCGCTGCTTCCTTCCGGATCTGACGGGGTTCACAACGAAAGTGTTGCGAGGGAACCGACACCAACCACCATAAATAGTATTAGTATTAATAAAATATTAATCAAAAAATGGCGGAGAGAGAGGGATTCGAACCCTCGGTACATTTGTTAAACGTACACACGATTTCCAATCGTGCTCCTTCGACCACTCGGACACCTCTCCATTTAGAACAAATTATCAGTTATCAAAACATTAGAAATGATTTCTATCCAAATCTAAATAAATTATCAAACAAACTTTAACTTATTAATCAATTAATAAGTTTTTTGATTTTTGCTAGCTATAGTTTTTTAATAGTGGAATTTTTTATTATTATTATTTATTTTATTAATTAAATTGTTAATTTAGATTTATGACTTCCACAGCCGGTGACATTCTACACGAGGTAAAACAAAAGTCAAGCGTTTTCAAAATAAGAACACTTTATTAACCCTTTTGCATCTAATGGTTTGCGAAATATGAGTATTAGTAATCTATACCAATTTAACATAACTCATTGATTTTAGTGAATATCATTTTGATAACTGTTATAAAATAAAATAAAACACTTAACAAATCAATATAATATCTATTCTTAATGATGCCAACATCCTAACAAAAAGTAGGTAGTCATGTCTATAGATTTTAACATCAGTAAAACAAAAAACTGGCGTGAATATTGACTGTTCATTTTTTACAGGCAAAAATTTTTGCGCGCAAAAACTTGTTCAGGCTAAAGTTTCGCTTCGCTAAACTTTAGCCTGAACGCGTGAAATGGTGCATGGCACGATTTATCGCTGCCACCTTCAGAAAAAGAATTTCTGGGCACAATAGAGATCGGAACACTTTTTGCTAAGGCGAAATCCCCTCCAACTGTGTACCCCATTTTTTGGTGGGCCTCGCTCGAAAATTTTGAACCGCCCCCCCTATGGCACGCGAACCGAAATCGGAGGCGAGCATTTTTTGAAAAAATTTTATTTTAAATAACAAAAGGTTCAATATTTAAGCAATATCTATTCAGATATCTATTGTTCTGTGCAGCCCTTTTTGAAAATAAATAATTAATTATCTGAAGGCGGCGAAAGAAAATCGTGCCATGCAAATATTTCACGCGTTCAAGCTAAAGTTTCGCTTCGCTAAACTTTAGCCTGAACAAGTTTTTGCGCACAAAAACTTTTGCGTGAGCCGAAGGCCAGCGAAGCTAAATATTGAACAATCACTGTTCACGCCAGTTTTGGGTTTTACTGCAATAGAGAATGGAATAATTCTTGCTTAATGAGCCTGACGCTTTTGTCAGGCCTAATAAAAACGGGTATAACATACAAATTTACGCGAAAATATCGTTGTACCCATGGTAGTCAAACGCCAAAAAACAGTTTTTAGTTTTTATTATTATTATCAATGTGTTATCTAATTAAAGCAAAAACTATTCCATTCTGTATTGGTTTTACTGATATTAAGGGGGCAGCGATAAATTGTGCCATGCGAAGGGCCGTTTAAGTTGCCCAAGTTGCCCAAAAGGATTACAGTAAAAATTACTGAACTCCTGAACTCCTGACTCATTTTTGAACAAAACTATAAAATTACGCTAAAGTTTAGCTTCGCTCAACTTTAGCGTGAAATACAGTTTTGCGCGCAAAATTTTTGCGTGAAATATATTTTTATAAATTTGTCAATGCGTCAGTCCTAGCAGCCTGTCGGAGAATACCACTTAAGTCATTGTTTTGTATAACATTTATGATTATTGTAAAAGCGATAATAATCAATGAGTTAGTTGATTAATCCGACAGGCTGCTAGAGTATTGTATATACCTATTTAAGAAATAGGTTTAGACTTTCAAAACACCATAACCACAAGAATAGTGATAACAATTATTGCCTAATAAGTACCCTTCCATATATTTTTCAAAAATCAAGTGAATAAAAACAATCTGTTTCGTAGCCCAAATACCGAAAAACTTATGGCTAGGTACTTAATTTTAACTTGAATTAAGGACTGACACTATTTATTAAAAAAAATATTTTTGTATTTAGTTCCTTATCAAGCAACACTTAGATTTGTTCCAAAATAACTCTCTTGTTCAATTTTTTTGATAACAAAAAAATTGAACATCTAAAAATCATTGAAACACAATACGCATAAATCAATAGCTTAGCTTCCGGGACAAGTTAATTATATAGTGATTTTATTTATATAGATGGGATTTCCACCTAATGACCCATTTGCCAATCAGCTAAATCATTCATTTTTAATGACTTATGCACCTACCTTGCTTGTAGGCCAATGTCATTACGTTTATTGAAGGAACAAGTCAATTATTTCATTACTAACCACCATTAATTAAGGGTAATGATTCGCGGGGAAGACAAGTTACCCATTGATATAAACATTTCATTCATACGCTTAACAAACGTTGCCGGATCGTTTAACTGTCCACCCTCACTAAGCAAGGCTTGATCAAACAAAAGAAACACCCAATCTTTGAAACGTTTTTCATCCGTTTCACCCGATAAAGCCTCTACAAGCGGATGTTGTGGATTGATCTCCATGATAGGTTGGTTACCGGCAATATCTTGACCTGCTGATTTAAGCAAACGTTCTAAACTGGCATCCATCGCATGTTCATCTGCCACAAGACACGCAGGCGAGGTGGTCAAACGATGTGTCATCCGCACTTCTTTTACCTGTTCGCCTAAGGCATTTTTGATGCGATCCAGCATCGATTTTAAGCTATCAGAGGCTTTTTCTGCCTCCTTTTTTTCGTCTTCACTTTCCAAATCTCCAAAATTCAATTCACCTTTCGTGACAGATTGCAACGACTTGCCATCAAACTCATGTAAATGTGTACCCAACCATTCATCAATTTGGTCAAATAACAACAACACTTCAATGCCCTTCTTGCGAAAAATCTCTAAGTGCGGACTATTTTGCGCCGCTTTGAAACTCTCAGCCGTGATGAAGTAAATTTTTTCTTGCCCCTCCTTCATCCGTTCAACATAATCTGAAAGCGAGATGGCCGGTGTAGGATTATCATCATAAGTCGTTGAAAAACGCAATAACTTAGCAATACGTTCTTTATTGCTATAGTCATCAACAACACCTTCTTTGAGCACCGACCCAAATTCTTTCCAGAAAGTCGCGTATTGGGCAGGCTCTTTTTTTGCAATATTCTCCAGTGCACCGAGAACTTTTTTTACCGCACCAGAGCGGATCGCATCGATTTGTTTATTGTGCTGTAATATTTCCCGCGAAATATTCAGTGGTAAATCGTTGCTATCAATGATGCCGCGAATGAAGCGCAAATAAGGTGGCAAGAGCTTTTCATTATCATCCATGATAAAGACGCGCCGAACATACAGTTTTACCCCCCGTCGATTATTGCGATCCCACAAATCAAAGGGGGCCTTGCCAGGAATAAACAACAGTGTGGTGTATTCATTGCTGCCTTCGACTTTGTTGTGAATACGCGCTAATGGTGCTTGTCCATCATGAGCGACGTGTTTGTAAAATTCGTTATACTCATCTTCAGTGATTTCCGTTTTGGAGCGTGTCCATAATGCCTTTGCAGTATTAACGACTTCCTCTTCGATGATCGTCTCATCTTTTTCTTCAGAGGTTGTGACTTTTGGCATCACGATAGGCAAAGTGATATGATCGGAATACTTTTTGATGATGCTATGCAAACGATAATCTGATAAAAATTCATCCTCTTCAGGCCGCAAGTGCAAAATCACTTCAGTGCCATGCTGTTTACGTTCAATCGTTTCAACGCTATACTCCCCCTCTATAGCGGATTCCCATCTCACACCATGCGATGCCTCTAATCCCGCACGACGAGTGAGTAAAGTCACTTTATCAGCAACAATAAACGAAGAATAAAACCCAACCCCAAACTGTCCAATTAACTGGGTATCCTTAGCGTTATCGCCTGTCAGAGATTTGAAAAATTCTTGGGTGCCCGACTTAGCAATTGTACCAATGTTATCGATGACTTCTTCACGCGACATCCCAATCCCATTATCGCGCACTGTGATAGTACGAGCATCTTTGTCAAATTGGAGCCAAATTTTCAGATCCGCATCGCCTTCATACAGCGCATCATCCGATAAGGCCTCAAAACGCAATTTATCGGCCGCATCAGAGCTATTGGAAATTAACTCGCGCAGAAAAATTTCCTTGTTGCTATACAAGGAATGTATCATTAAATCAAGTATTTGCTTTACTTCAGTCTGAAAACCAAGTGTTTCTTTGTGTGCCTCTGTCATATAAGTCTCCATTGGGCTAATAATAAATTGTCAGGCTCAAATATAGGGGTATCGTAGGCAGTTTCAATGCTTGAAGAAATAAAGGATAATCATCTTCTGCAAAAACACGGGATATTTTAAACACAAGCCATTAAGGTTATTTATCTATGGTTTGATTAAATTTAAATGATACAATGCTAAACTTATTTTATTTAATCACGCAAAAGTTTTTTCTCAAAAAACGACTTGAAGCGCGTTGTTTAGCTTCGCTGTACTTTAGCCTTAACGCGTGAAAGCTTGTGGCTCATTTACAGATTACATATATTGTGGTTAATATATTGATACTTTTGATTTAACCAACATGAAGCACACCTCTATAAGTATTTGATATTAAATCAAAATATCGGTTATGAACAAGATAACCTATTTAATACTGATTTAAAATCAACAAGTTAATGATTAATAAGTGCTTCATGTCGGTTTAAAGATCGCGCTTCCCATGTTAGTCATGTTAGTCAATTTGAAACCTTTATCGCGTCATCCAGCACTTTAATGATGGACTAGAAAACATGTTGCCCTTATCTGTCGATACTTTTTTGTCAACACATCAAGATTTATTGTGGTTATTAACCGTTGCGATTGATTTATCCCTCACGCTGCTGTTTTACCGCTGGTTTGGTAAAATGGGGCTGTATACCATTGTTATACTCAATATTATGTTGAGTAATTTTCAAGGCCCTAAACTCACCATGATTTTCGGTATGGAAACGAGCTTAGGTGTCATACTGTATTCTGGCATTTATTTTGCCACAGATTTACTGAGTGAAAAATACGGCAAAAGAGAAGGTCAACGTGCTGTATTGTTAGGCTTTGTGGCCAGTGTGAGTATGGTCATTATGATTTATATTAGCTTACGGTTTTTGCCGTCTTCTGTACCAGAACATGTTGAATTTGCTGAAAAGATACATTGGGCTATTGCCACCATATTTAATTTTACGCCACTTTTTGTCTTTGGCTCCCTCCTTGCCTATCTAATTACTCAAAGCTTTGACGTTTGGATATTTCACTACATCAAAGAAAAAACCCAAGGCCGACATCTTTGGCTCAGAAATAATGCCTCAACTATCACTTCTCAAGCACTTGACACTATCTTATATGCCGGAATTGTTTGGGGCCCGATCGTAGGCTTTAGGGAAGCGATTCATTTAGCTTTTGCCAAATATATTATTAAAGTCATCATCGCAATCATTGACACTTTTTTTATTTACTGGGCGAGAAACTGGGATATGAATGATAAAGATTGGAATGAAACCTCACATCAACAGTCTTTCAACAAGGACAAAGAGGAGTGAGTAAATAGCGCGGATAAAACCACGCTTTTAGTGAGTAAATTAACCGATTGCTAAAAAGTTTTGTCCGTCACTTTTGATTAATTGATAATGACGTAATGGGTAATGAGTAATTAGAAAATCATACCAGACATTTATAAAGCGGTTTGTTTAAATTGGAATGATTTAGAGTGTTTTGTGTTTTGAAAAAATAGCGAGTGGGCTTTGTATTTTTAAAGCCCCCTTGGATACTACTCTATGCACACATTTTTTAACGATTTGAATTATTTGATATTTTTGATTGATACCAAAGGGCTAATGGACAAACCATAATCATTGTTAACCCAATATTCTGGGGTTCCTTTTTTAGACATACAAATATAAAGGTAATTGGTGTGCATAGAGTAGTCTTCGATGGGGGATTTTGTTGCCCCCATCTCGCTAAATCTATAGAGTTGTCCGAAAATAAGGGTTTTGTGAATTTAACTTTTCACTTAACAAGTTTTGCGCGCAAAACTTTATTTCACTTAAGAAGTTGCGCTCAACTTGAGCGTGAAATGTGAAATGTGAAATGTGAAATGTGAAATGTGAAATGTGAAATGTGAAATGTGAAATGTGAAATGTGAAATGTGAAAATTTGTTTTTATTAGCCAAAAATTTATTGACGGACAAGTCTTATACCTCTCTCTTTTTTGGGCTTTTAACAAAGCCCGAAGCAGTGAGAATGATTCAAAACAGTTAGTATCTAAACGATTGATTTTTAAGACATAGCTGTGTAAAAACTAACCACATTTCTCAAACTATCAATTAAACAATTCTATTTTATCTCTAAAATTTTGTTGGCCTTCAACATAACCACTATCAAAATGTTGATAACAAATAACTAATTTCTTTGCCCCCATTTTTGTTTGCTAAAAACTTTCGCGACAAACTGATAATTAATTATTAAATACTTTGATCAATACCTTTGCCAAGTTTATAACTTTTCACATTTCACTTAAGAAGTTTCGCGAGCGAAACTTTAGCGTGAAAAATTGTTTTAATTATAAATTTTTAAAAATGAGGGCTAAGGCTTAACCGAGTGTATTTCACTTTTACGTTTATAATCAATCACTTAAGTTTAAAATCTGGTGCGCGAAAACCAGAACATTTTTTTAATAAAAGCTTTATGTCATGCGCTTTGACGGCCCTTGTCAAAAAAAAGTGAGTTAGTTGACTCTTATGGGATGAATGACGGCATAAAGTGTATGTGATTTTGCGAAGGTATTGATTGATAATTAATAATTGATTTTCACTTAACAAGTTTTTGCGTGCAAAAACGACTTGAAGCGCGTTGTTTAGCGAAGCTAAACTTTAGCCTTAACGCGTGGGCACCCTTCAAAGTAGTTGACAGTTTATTTGTTAAAGTTGAGTTTGAGAATAGCCTAAATTTAATAGACGCAATGAAAATGTTTGCTGAAAACCAATTTGAAAGTCCTTCAAACTGTCAACTACCTT
>QNEL01000283.1 GCA_003645185.1 Candidatus Parabeggiatoa sp. nov. 3 | reverse complement strand
GGAATGAACGGATGGTTCAATGCTGCCAATAAACTAATCCGTTTATTCCGTAAATCCGTTGTACTATATTGGATAAGCACCATTCAAAACATCAACGCCTAATGTTTGCCTGAAAGTTTATTCCCGCGCCGAGTATATCTTGATTGTTTCCAAATCGACGATACTTTATAAAGTCATGTCTTCAAGTCTTACTCCTCGCCCAGACTTGATATTTTGTCTTGCCGATTGAATACGTTGTAAAAAGCGAGGATCATTTTCCAATTGAAACGCTTGCCAATCTTCTTCTGATTCAAAACCAATGAGTAAGCCTACATGCTTACCCTCACGCATAATCACAACAGGTTGTTCTTCAGCCATTTGTAAATAGTGTGGTAAAGCCATTTCAACATCATTAAATGCTACTTCCATTATCCTATTTTCCTACGTTTTTAAGCCAAAGTTTGTTATAGGCTCCCTATTGCTTGTTTCGCACTGGCCATACATAGCGGGCATAGCTTTTAGGGCGGTAGTTGACGCGGCCATCTAGCAGATACACGACCCAGACATGGGTAGTACTGTTTGCACGTCTGGTAGATGACCAATGGGAGTTTGTATGTACACCATAAAACACGTTGCCTTCTTTCCATTTACCCGTTCCAGCCGCATTGGAAAGTGCTGGCTTTCTATATCTCCTGTCCCGCATGGCTTTCCATTCCTTTATAGTAGGTAAACGCCACATACCCCGTTTTGAACCGTCACGTAAACCACATCGTCCATGAGCTAACTTGGCTGCGCTTCGCATAGCTTTCTTCCAAATTTGCTGACCGAAACAATTTGCATTTTTCAACCAGATCAGCCCCGTTCTGTTATCAGTAACAGTACCATTGCCATTATCAATATAACGATATGAGCGAAGCTTGGAAAGCCACTTTTGAAGTTTGGCTAAATCAGGAAAGAAAATCAAACCGCAAAATGCAAAATAAATTTGGAACGAAAATCGGGCCGCAAAATAAATTTGGAACGAAAATCGGGCCGCATATAATGGCTATCATAAGTCATTGAGGCGATTGTTGGCCTTCGCAAAATAACAGGCATTCCAATCAATCGGGCCGCAAAATAAATTTGGAACTCCAAGAGAACCTTCAAAATTTATATTGATACCCTTTAGAAATGCGCCCGTAACAGGTGATGTACCCGCTCGGCTATTTTTGTGGATATAAATTTTGCCAAATCTCAATTATCTGACTCAAATCATTATTTGATAGCAATCCCAGTGAATGAACAATTGCACTTTTTTCTAAACAAGACACTTTTGCAAGCCTAACCCAAGATTTTTTTAAAAGTCCACTTTCTGACGACCAATCCTTTAATTCATAGTCACCTGCAGCTATGCGCTTTGTTGTTGTTATTGGAGCCAGCACAATATCAGCATCGCCTATATCTAAAACAACAAGGGCAGGACGTTTTTTTATTGTGCCATTGTGTTGTGGAAATCCCACCAAAACAACTTCTCCAAAATTATAATTTGTCATAAATGGCATCCCCTTCATCATAAGCAGCCAAAAAATGATTTTCGCTCGCCTTCCTCCATAAATTGTCTTCATCTTCCACATTTTTTTCGACTACATCGGGGATGATCTGTGAGATAATATTTCCTTGACGACAAAAAATAGGTTGGCTCAGTTCCAAGTGAGTAGAATCTAAAATTTTTGCGGTGATTTTTGTCATTGAATTTTTCCAGATGGGAAAGTTGTCTTAGTATTTGTTTTTAAATTTCACAAGCCTTTGTCGTGGCATTAATCCTTACCAGCTATCCGTTTTTTCCATTATCGTTGTACTAAAACGTTTTGGGGGAACACAGAATACACCCTATTGATTTTAAAGGCTTTTATCCACCATTCTAATGGATATCAGTCATTGAGGTGACTAAACAGTTTAAATAATGATTAATGAACAGATTGCATTGAAACATAATCAATAATAGCAAACAAGTTTTTTTGATTCACGATGAAAAAAAGGGCACGATGTCTTCGTGCCCTCGTGCCCTCAAAAAACAAACATTATATCTCAAATCGCCGCAAAAACAATTGCCGTATTGAACGATACCACTGTGATGCTAAGGGTTCTTTGTCATGATAAAAACGCAAATAAGCACGTCCACCAATACCCGTCACGGGTACTTCATTCAATAAATGAATTTCAAATTGGAAAACCGCTTCATAAGCTTGCAAACCGTCTTTATCGCTTGGATCAAGAGGAATCGAACCCCCTCCGCTTGTGCCTAAAGCGCGACTCGGTAAATACTTTGACGCTTCCGGCACCGCTTGTTTGATCACCGCCGGATAAACCCGCTCCAAATGCTCTGCTAATCGCACTTCCACTAACACCTTTTTCTGTTGCACTAAATCGCGTCGCACTAACGCAATATCCTCTTGTTGAACCACCGCTTGAATGATATTCACGGGCGGTTCTACCACATAAGCCACTAATTCACCTTGCTGTAAAAAACGGCCCAAAAGTTGATCATAATGGGGGATATAAATCCGGCCCACTTGTGTACTACGCACCATTAATCGTTTCAATTGTTCTTCATGCTTCGCAAGATCAGCTTCAACCGTTTTAATTTGTTCCCGTAACAGACGGGCAGAGACACGATCTTTTTGCCCGAAAACGGTATATCTATATTTGGCCTCTAATTCCGCTAACTGATAGTGCAAAACCTGATATTGCGTTTCCAACACCTCATCCTTTAACCGCATTAATTTGTCCCCAATCGCGACGGATTCACCAGGCCGTACCAATAATTCATGACAAAAACCAGAAGCTTCCACTCTCACTTGTGACTGTTCCGGTGGCCAAATCACCCCCTCGACATTACTCCAAAACGGTACAGGCAACCAAAATAGCCCATAACCCAGTATACTGAACAAAGAGCCTAAGACAAAAATGAGCCTTAATTTTCGACGCTTTAACACGGAATGAGTTAACAAATAGCGAATATGCCGGATCATGGGAGAAATGAGAAACAGGTAAACGGCCCATATCGCAACCAATACACCAACAATAAAGAATTTGCTGGCAACAAAGAGGATAATAACCGCTGAAATGAAGAGTCTGTAAAAAAAAGCCGCTATGCCATAAAACAGCAACCAACCCGCTTCACCTCGCGACTCTGCAGGCGATGACAGTTCTTTGACATTGAGTAGAAAACGTTGGAACAAATAACCGAGATAACGATTTGAACGGGAGATCAAATTAGGCATTTCTATCGCATCCGCTAACAGATAATACCCATCGAAACGTAACAAAGGATTGGCGTTAAAAAGCAAGGTTGAAATACTACTGATAAACATCACATTATAAGCCATCGCCCGTACCATCCCCGGTTCCACGCTCACCCAAAGTAACATGGCTAAAGCCGCGATAAACAATTCCACCATAATACCGGCCGCACTCACCAGAATACGCGCTCGCTTATCGGGAAAAGCCGACGCGCTAGACGCTTCCACATAAGGCAACGGCATAAAAACCAAAATCAGAATGCCTAATTCATGTACTTCACCGCCCCAACGTCTCGTCGTAAAAGCATGGCCTAGCTCATGTAACAGCTTGATAACGGGAAACAACAACAACATAATGATCAGATTATCTGGTGCCAAGACGTGATCCGCTATATCACGGGTGAGTAATGCCCAATTTTGGGCAGCCAGCATAATCCCATAACCTACCATACCCAACCAGAAAACAAAAAACCAAGGCGAAAAAAATAGCCGTAAGCTAGGCAAAAAACGTTGGAGAAACGCATCAGGATCCCATAAAGCGAATCGGATAGAAAATGGGCTACCGTAACGCTGGCGCAAGCGTAATTTTTTCCAGTTCTGCTGTCGTTCTTCCAGAACCTTGATCCCAGGCACAATATCACCATGCAACAATTCAGCTACTTGCAATTGGCCCAAAGCTTGAAGAACATCATCTTTTGAAGGCGGCTGTTCTTCCAGTTGTAGCCGATCCAAGATTTGCTGCAAAGTGCGCTCACCATTCATCAAGCACAATAGCCGATATACCGCAGACGTGAATCGGTGGCAACGTCCACTGGCCTTGTCATATAAAACATACCAAGGTTGCTCCCTGTAAAAATGACGTTCCACTTGAACATGGTTACTCATACGGGGTTTAGCATTCGCCACCTTATGCCATGAATAGTCTATTAAAGCCATTATTCACCCCCTTTCAGGGCCACCACGACCAGAACCACACCCGCAACCAATTGATCAAGCCGCGAGTCCAAATCCAAATCAGAGCGCGTTGCCCCACCTCAATTTTGCCAATGCCCGTCATGCCAGGCCGTAAGAGTTTCGGTGCTTTAATTCTGTCTAAATTAGCTTCCACACGGAAAAAATGACGACCCTCTTTCGTCTCAGAAACGGGTGTGATTTTCACAACATGGAAAGGTAAAACCTGTTTAGCGAGGCTAGTCAATACCAAGTTTCCAGTCTGTTGTTCATGCACTTCCGTAATATCCCGCTCATCAACCTCTAAAATAATGCGATAATTATCAAGCGGTGCAACCTCGAACAAAACATCTCCTTTTTTCACCGGCGCACCTAACTTTTGACTTAAATCGCCTTGTACGATCATCCCATTGAAAGGCGTTTTTCCGGCCGTTCGTGCCAACTGATTCCTGATCAAATCTAATTGCGCCGTCGTCTGCTTTCTTTGAGCATCCACTATACGCATTTCAGCCCGTTTATGTTGGGCCAAAGCATTGTTATATTTGCTTTGATATTGTTCAAACTGATTCTCTAAACGAGTCTGCTCCAACCGAATTTCCGTATCATCAAGCTTAAAAAGCACATCTTCTGGCGTCACCAAATCGCCAGCACGAAAAGGCGCGTCTTTGATGAAACCATCTATCGGCGCGACAATCGCTTGTTGCACAGCCCCCTCTAGGTATGCATTAGCCGAGAGACGAAAAACCCCTTCAGCAACGCTGAAAAAGGCCACCACCCCAATCAAGAGCAAGCCATTGAATTTCCAAACAATATAGCCCGGCCCAAGCGTTTTCACCAACCCCCTTCTCAATTGCATAACGGCTCTTTTGAGCAATCCTTGTTCATTATCCCGTTTCAAACTCAGGATTAATCCCGTCATCGTACCCACCGTTTCACAGAGATTGAGCGTTTCATCATCAAAAACAGCTTCCCGCTCCAGCACCAAAGCACCCAGAATAGAAACCCCGTCACTAATGGGAACAGTACAAATCGTATACCCACCAAAACTGCCCGATAATTGCTCATGAGCAGGATAAAGTGGCGTATCGTTTTCTAGTCGCGGCGGGAATACCAAACAACGGCCCATATCACCAGCCTCAGCCATAGCCGCTTCCAAGGCCCTGGAAAGTTGCGTTTTTTCAGAAAAGGTAATGCTATGAGAAAGCGCCTGAAGGGCGTAATGACGCGATTTGACAAAACCAAGCGCCACCCGTCGGCAATCCAACACCGACGCTAAATGAGTGACTAACAACATAGCCGCTTGATGAAAGCCTTGATTTTCCAGAACGACAGCCACGCCTTCAAGAATGGACTGCAATGCCGATTCCCCAGACGCGGTTTTTTGATCAGCCACAGCGCGTTGTAATGCCAGTAATAATCCAGCCAAACCCCATTGCAACAAGCGCATAGCAACAGGCGCGGAAGCCGCATTGAGTTGTCGCAGTTCCAAAGCCACAACGCCCCGTAACAGAACATCATCACGCACCGGATAGGCTAATTGGCTACGGCTGACATCATCCTGACGCAGACAAACCCCCTTATTCGCCTGTAACGCCGTTTCAGCGGCTTTCATTAAAGCCTCAGTCTTGCTCCCCTCATCAGGCCAAAAAGCAATAGGCGTATAGGGTGCCGTCTCCTTATCACGCAGCACCACCACTGCACATTCCGTATCCGCAATAGAAGCACAAAGCAAGGCTAACCAGCTTTGCACATAAGCCTCAAAACTCTCAGCCCGATTTAAGGCCTCCCAAGCCTGTGGTTCCAGAAAAGCCGGCCCAAAACTAAAAGTCAAATTCACTATAATTTATTTATACTTTTTGTTGAGCATCCAAAGGCAATTCACCGAAACGCTTTTCATATTCGGTAATAATACCCGCAAGCAAAACAGACAATCGCTTAGCGGCATAAGGATTTAGCACCATCCGATCCGTCAATTGAATCGTCACATCTTGAGTCGTATTCGGATTCCAAGTTTGGTTAGTCCCGAAGAAAATAGACACCTCTTCACGAGTACTGGTCGCATTAACCACATTAGCATAAGTGGTTTGCATTTTAGAATCATCCCAATTAATACTACGACGTTCCCCACTTGTAGCGGGTTGTTCTTTGTTATCAGGCATATCAAATTATCCTTTTAGTTAGATCGTAGGGTGGGTAAGCGGGCGACAACGAACTCAATATCAACCCAGATTTCACCGCCCGTTTGCCCACCATTCCTCATTATTTCATTAAAAATAGGGTGAAAAAAAATAAACCAAGAAATTGCTTTCTATAGACTTTCAGAAAAATGTCGAGCGATAAAAACCTGACAGGTTTTGAAAACCTGTCAGGTTTGGGCACTCCTACCAGCAAACTAAAGTTGGAACGTAAATCAGCAAACTAAAATACTTTTTCGTAGCTATATATTAGGTTGATTTGGTGGATAACGTAACAAAGTTTCCACTATTTCATTGAGTGTATTATAAGCCGATAGAGGCTTCATGTCTGTTGAAGGCGGGTTTTTCGGGTTTTTTCCATGTGCCACCCAATCTCTATATGCCAAAACTTGTTTGGCATGTCCAATTAAATTCATCTTATCCTTAAACAAACTTTCTTTGAGACAGTCAAGAATTTCCGCCGGTTTCCAAAATTCAATTTCTTTTTCAAGCAGTTTGTAAATGGCACTTCCCAAAATGGGCGGATTGCTGTGGCACAAAATTTGACCCCTTTTCTGTAAATCGTCCCTAATAAAACGTTCAAAAGCGGCCCATATTCCCAAAACAAATAAAGCATCAGTCTCTTCTTTACTGTCTTCAATGATTCCCTCAGCATCAATAACTGTTTTTGTCTCTAAGTGGGTACGTTGAAGCAATCTCTGTCGTATTTTTGTCTCTTTGGTTTTAGTCGCTCTTTTGGCAATTTTATAGCTTTCTTGAGTCGTCATATAAGCTAATAACACTGGCAGCAATGGTTCAGAATTCATGATCACTCACCCAGGTAATCAATTGCAATAATGTGACTTTATTATTGAGAAAATGAGGTTCTACATCAAGACGTTGTTCTTGCCAATACCAACCATCTTCTTCAATTTTATAGTAGGTTTGAGGATCACTTTTCAGCATGTATAACACATATTCTTTATCCAACCAGCCTTTAACATCTATTGCCCCTTCTGCCAATAAAACCGAAGCACCAGTCGGCTTAAATTCTGCTAACAATTCACCCTCTTGAGTTTTAACAGAGCATCGGGGTGCTTGATATTCCCCTAATGCCTCTATCACGTCAACGTTGTCTTCTTCCAAAATGAAGAGTTCATCTTGTAATAATTTTTTAACATCAGCATAGAATTGATTAACGCGCTGTAAATAAATTTGTTTTTTAGCTTCAATGTCTTGCTTTGGTGATTCTTCTACAATCATGTTTTACCTCGTTATATCGTTCAGAATAATTATCACGATGTGGAACGCTGGCAAGCTCTTTCGCCCACCATTCTGAAAAGGTTTCTTGCTTGCTATCACGAGAAAATTCAATAGGACGTAGCCACACAAATACTTCCAATTCAGTATTAGTCAATGCAGTAGGTATATTTAAATGCAAATTGCCATCTGCACCAACATGAGAACGTAAGGTAATGTTTTGCATAAGATTATTTCATCCAATTAAACAAAAGATCGTAGGGGCTGACCGGCGTGTCAGCCCTTTCAAAACATTTATAAAATATAATAACAGACTTATACCTTACATTGAGAAATCCCTATAAGTCCTTGCTTTATATAGCATTATTATTTAGTACAACGGTTTAGTACAACGGATTAACTTCATTCCCTGATTTTTTTCAAAGTTGATTGACTCTTAAAATTATACCTTTATCAATTCAAAGCATTCTAAGATTCTGAGTCGTTCACAAAATCATCGCTTTATCAATCCGTTAATTCCGCTAATCCGTTGTACTAAAGACGTTGAAAGATCATCGCGTAGGCTCCATAATGCCTACATCCCCTTTGAGTTGCTGAATTTGTTCAGCACTGAGTACATTACCGAAACGACGTATAAAGTCTTCTGTCGATTTTTTAACGCCTTTTTCTATTCCCCTAGTTTCACCCCTAGTTTCGGCATCGGCTATTTTATCTGGGAACAGAATTTCAATCAGTTCCTTGGCTGTTGGATCATTTCTAAGTGATTCTACATTCATGATGGTTGATGGCGAAAGTAAGTAGTTTAAAACCCGCTTATTTATTAATTATTAGAGAAGAGATTGTGGCAATCACCCTACACTTCCTCATTTCCCTCTTTTTCAAATTGAAGTAATTCATCTAATAATTGATCACAGATTGTGACACTTTGCCTATATCCTTCACAATCAAGTAGAAAATTATATCTGTATTCCTCTGCACAAACAGTAATGACTTGTAATGCCATAAAATATTGAGTCTTGTCTGTTCTAAATTTTGTATTTGCAATGAGCTCTTCTAATAATCTTTGCAATTTATGGCTTTTACTGTATGAAGCAAATTGACTTTTAGTTTCCAATAAATGTTTAAAAAATAATTCTACCATTTGTTGGTAATGAAAACATTCTATTGCACAATCTTTAATATCTGTTGTTGCTAAAACATCTATTGCAACGCCATGTTCCCAAGACTTACCGGCTAAGTTTTCAACATTTTTGAATTTTTTTAATTTCTCTTGATACATGTTGTCAGTTAAGTGAGCTTTTGTAGGGGCGAACCTTTGTTATCACCCAAATCCAATTCAGGGAAGACACGCAGGTATGCCCCTACAAAACCCAATCTATTCAGAGGTTGTAGGGGCGAACCTACGTGTTCGCCCAAATCTCATCGCGTAGGCTCCATAATGCCTACATCCCCTTTGAGTTGCTGAATTTGTTCAGCACTGAGTACATTAGTTAAGCGACACATCAAATCTTCTGTCGCGATTTTAACGCCTTCTGCCCTAGCCGCTGCTATTTCATCTGGGAACAAAATCTGAATCAGTTCCTTGGCTGTTGGATCATTTCTAAGTGATTCGACATTCATAATGGTTGATGGCGAAAGTAGTTTAAAACCCGCTATGTTATACTTCCTTCCGGCTAGGATAGCAATAACGACGATGGCTGAGTATAAACAGGCATTTTTGAAAGTCAAGTTTTTTAATCTAGTACAACGAATGACGGGCATACAAACGAATAAACATAAAAAATCAATGACTTATCCGTTTATCCCCGTCATCCGTGTACTCATCTTGTCATTATCGCTATTTACCACGCAATCAAACCCGCGCCTTCTGAAGATAATGCTTTCCTATCCGCGATAATCAGAAAGTCATCATTGAGCAAGTCATCGGATTCGGCTTGATCATTATTATCCACGAAAACGCCGGTGGTTTCGTCAAACAACATGACACCCACTGTGCTATCCACGCTCCATTCTGACAGCCCAAACGTATCAAGTCGCGCACCTTGTTGGGCACTCTTGACGTTGCCTTTTCCATTCCCTTGGTTATCCTTTGGCTTATCGGTTTCGGCCGTATTGTCTTTTGCACCCCCTTGATTATCGTCTGGCTTGCCTTGCCCATCTGATTCGCCTACTGCACCATCACCATTGCCGTTTCCAATCCCTTGATTATCTTTGGGTTTATCTTTCGGATCAGTCGGATCAATCGGATCAGCCGGTGTAGTGGTGTCATCCACTTTAGGATCGGCCGGATCAGCCGGATCGGCCGGTGGTGTAGTGGTGTCATCCACTTTAGGATCGGCCGGATCAGCCGGATCAGCCGGTTGAGTAGTGGTGTCATCCACCTTAGGATCGGCCGGATCAGCCGGTGTAGTGGTGTCATCCACTTTAGGATCGGCCGGATCGGCCGGATCAGCCGGTGTAGTGGTGTCATCCACTTTAGGATCGGCCGGATCGGCCGGATCGGCCGGTGGTGTAGTGGTGTCATCCACTTTAGGATC
>QNEL01000282.1 GCA_003645185.1 Candidatus Parabeggiatoa sp. nov. 3 | reverse complement strand
TGTAGGGGCAATCCCTTGTGGTTGCCCTTGGTTGTATCTAAGTACTGAACCCTAAATTTTCAGGTATTTAAAAAAACAGAAAGGGGGCAACCACAAGGGATTGTGCCCCTACACAATGTCATGTAGGGGCAATCCCTTGTGGTTGCCCTTGGTTGTTAAATACCTGTTTATTTGTGCTTCAGTACTTATACCATTTTTCGATTGGCTTAAATACAAAAAAGGGCAACCACAAGGGCTTGCCCCTACAATCGGTTCATGCAAAAGGGAAACGCTTAAAAATACCAATGCCAATTTAATTCAATTTGGGATGTCGCGGTATCTTGAACAAAATAACGGCGGTCGAGTTGAAAATGTAGGGCATGGTTTTGATTTAAGCTGATGCGTTGTTCTAATCCTAATTCTTGCACGTTTTGTGTGTGCCCTAATTTGAAGTGTTGTGTGCTGGCATAAAGATGCCCGCGCCAGTGTGCGCTAATATCGAAATATAGCCCAACACGGCTGCCTATGCCTAATGCGTACTTATCTCGCAGTGTTCCACCAAAATCAATATCGGTTTCCAAAAAGCCATACCCCAGCATGTTGGTAGTCGGTTTGTAACTCAAGCCTACGCCACCGTTGGTGCGGTATACCAGTGAACGGGTGTGTTTATCTAAGGGCCTGCGTAACCAGCCTGTGTTGAGTTTCCAAGAAAAGGGCTGAAAAAACTGTTCGCGCGCTGCTAGGGAAACAATATCAATCACTTTGAGTTCTTCAAGTGTTAAAATACTGCGCCCTGTTTGATGGCGTAAAGACAGTTGTAAAAAGTTGATTTGTGCGCCAGGGGTGTAACCCGTTTGCTGTTCCATTAAATCATGGTAGGCGGGGCGCAGTTGTAAGCTTTGATAAGTCTGTTCGCCGTCACGCCCTAAACCCGTTGTCATGCGAAAACTGGTATGCCCTTGTTCAGGGCGCGGGGGCATTGGGGGCGCTGAAAAACTTGGCTTTTCCGCTAAGCGGCTACGCGCTACCAGTAATTGTCGTAAACGCTGTGTTCTATTTTTATCAGTCTTTTTGGCTTTGTTGTGCTGGTAATATAAATAATCATAAGCGGTTTCTAATATTTGGGCACGATTGGCAACATTCAATGCGGTTTCGTTCAGTGCTTCTGGCTGAGTTTGCCCAGCGACTAGGGTTTGCACCCAATCCTGTTGTTGTTCTGATAATTGTTGTAAACGATGGCGCAATCGAGTGGTGCTGGCCGGGCGAAATACGGCCTTTTTGACTAAGTCGGGTGTGGCAACGACAGTACGCACGGTTTCTCCTGGGATAACCCAAGCGGCTAAGGTGTCGCGCAGATGTAGGCTCGGACGCGCTGATTCCAATAGGGATAATAGGTGATAAGCGCAGTTTTCATCAAAGAAATAATATTCAAAATAAATGTCGTCCAATTCCCAAACATGCCTCAATAACCGATGAATTTCTTCAAGGCTAAAATTGAGTTGGTATTCCCAAACGTCTCTATTTTCTAAGTCACTGTATTCTTTAACCTTTTTGTAATAGGGCATGATTGAAAATAGGCCGGGATAACCGCCCGTTATGCCTTTGACGGCAAAGACTAAACCGTTTGTTTCATCGGTAGCGGCTGCGTAGTTGAGCGCATAAGCGAGTATACGGGTTTTTTCAGTTTGATTCGCTTGATCAATACGCAATAACGTATGCCCGAACATGGATGAGGGGTTATTTAAATAAGCGGCGGGAAAAATTAAACTGAGCCCTGCTGGTTGTAATTCTGCTAACCAGTCATCAAAACGGGGGCAAGCTTGTGGTGCTAGGCGCTGGGGATCGAATCGAAGGTGTTGATTTAACCAGTGATAACGAGCGATAAAGGCACATTGAGGATGTTGGTTTTGTACGTCATTTGTCGTTTTGGGTGACGCAAAAAAGGCTTTTAATGTGGCCGCTAATTCGGCTTGTGGATTGGTTTTACCAAAGGGAGCATTGAAAAATCGGGGATCGTCAACTTCGCTGACATAGCCATTTTCAACAGCTTGGTAATGTAATAAGATATGCCATTCTCTTTGACCCGCTAATCGCTGGGCAGAAGCGGCGTTAAGCAGCGTATATAAATAGGCCGATTCTGCTGCGTATAGGCTTGGTGCTAGGAATAATAATAGTACAGTACAACACGAGTACAACGGATGACGGGGATAAACGGATTTGAAATGAATCATAATTCAAGGCATTGTAGGGGCAACCCTTGTGGTTGCCCCATCCTCGTGGTTACATAATTGTAGGGGCAACCCTTGTGGTTGCCCACTTTGTGGTTGCGCTGTGGTTGCCCACAGTATTAACTAAAATTGTAGCGTTTTAAGGCAGGATCAGCGGCCAACACGTTGTTCAAACTCAACAATACATCCTTCGATGTCACATTTTCATTCTGAAAAATTTGTGCAAAATGCGTTTGTGTCGCCTTAAAAAAGGCGGGTTTATCTTGCGCTTCCACTTCCCAAAGCGTGGCTAAGGAGTTCAAGGTTTCACCGTCGCCAACCGCCATGTCGCGGGCCAGATTATCCAAATTGTCGTCAGTAAACTGCGCGATTCGATGTGGCATTGGCAAACTCACCACACCATCTGGCGAACACCCTAAGGTACCTGAACTGATCCCAAACATTTGATTTAACATGGTACCGTTGGTGGTAATGGCTAATATTTGAGGGGCCACGCCAGATTGGCCATCCCAAACCATAGAACCCACACCACAGCCCACATTATTTGGCGCGGCGATAACGGAAGCGACTGGCAAAGCAGTCATTGCAACAGCAGTCAGAATGACTTTTTTCATAAGTTGATCTCCAATGCTTATTTAGAGATGAATTGAACGCCGAACATCGGCACGTTATTTATGTCCGTTTATGAGACATTATGTTTTGCATAGTACAATGATATGAATTGGGATGCAAATGAGGCGTGCAAAGGGGCAACTCAGAACAGAATACTTTTTGCTTGAGGGGGTAGTTTAGTACTTGGGGTTTTGTTAGAAATGCAATTCTTTGCAAAATGCAATTTTTTTGGAAATTGTCCTGATTGACGCTGATTCAAACACTGATTGTGCTGATTATCATTCTTCTTAGAATAATTCATCAGTGTAAATCAGGCCATAAATCAGCGTGATCAGTGTTTTGGGCATGTTGTTTAACACGACATTTTAAAAACAGATATCATCAAAAGAGCTTTCATAAAGTGTTGTTGTTAAGAAAATGTCTTCGCCGGGCAATTTATCACAAATCGCTAGAAAAAGAGGTTCTCCATCATCACCATAGCTTAAATCTTGAAAAGACAAGATGAGCGTATTTCCATCCGCACTTGGAATGCAACGTTGTATTGTCTGCCTCAAAACACGTTCTTTTGGCATGGGTAATAGGACATGATATCCTTCAATTTCTATCAGTTCAGGATTTTTAAAATCAAGAACAAACTCCCAAGGAGAACTGCCTTGGGGTGTGCCAACAATCTGATTCCAGCTATGAGATTTTATTTTTTCTCTCGCTTCTTCTGAGAGTTCGGATAATTTCATGTGATGCTATCTCCATCATTTTGTCCTAAACGTTTAGCCATGTTGTCATGTGGGCTGTTTGCTCACCCTATGTTTAACTGCGATCCTTTTGAAGTTTTATTACGCTGATTGCGTAATGATACAGCAACACTCATCACTTTTCAGTTTTAGTTTTTCACTTATTCACTAGGATTAATTATGCAAGCGATCAAATGAGAAACTGACATTGCTCAAGAGGGTCATATCTATCTGCCAACACAGTATAAAAGCTTTTACGGGAGTCATACCCCAATGCCACCTTCGTTAAGGGCTTTCGCGGTGGTATGCCCCTACCAAACCCCACGTCATGACGGGGTTGTAGGGGCGAACCTGCGTGTTCGCCCAGGCTTAACTACACATTACGTGATGAGATAGCTTTTGATGAAGCGATTGAACAATTTGATTGAACAATTTAACCGAGCTTGGAAAACATGGAAACCCTCTATTTAAAAGTTTAGATTTAACTCGTTTAACAGTTGCTGAACATAAAGACGAAACGCTTGACTAAGATGTAATGAACTCTCATTAAAAAGTGAATCAATCGCACTTTTAATATCCGTTTTGTCAATTAATTGTTGGTGATAGGCACGAATCAGGAGACCTATTGAACCAATAACTAAAGTATCACGCGCTTCAAGTTGCCGTCTTAATGCTAAATCATCTGTCAATACTGGTAGGGAAAAATTGGCATTTTGAGCTAGAATAAAAACGGCAGCATCTGTTAAATGGATAAGCGGTTGGCCAAGTTTTTGCCTGATGTTTAGGCTTTGCTCATGATCGATTGGACATATAACGACATTGGCTGTTATATTCAGTTCATTAGCGTTCAAGTTATAGCCTTCTAATTCATCGGCAACTAAGTCTGGTAATTTGATTTGCTCAAAAAGAGTCAATACTCGCAAGTTATTGATTTCATTAATTAAGATGTAAAATGGGACCGGTATCAGTAATAACTTCAGTCATTAGAAAGCCCCCATTCCACATCACGTTTCAAAGCATCACGTTGATATTCAATTTCTTCTAATGTGTCAGCACCAAGCGTTTTCAACGCTTCTTCACGAGAAATCGTGCCTAATAAATAAGCTTCTGTTATGGCTTCTTGATAGAGGAGGGATATGCCTTTGCTAACCGCTTGGGCCAGTATAGTTGCTTCATTGACTCCGCGTTGTGTGAGAAGAAAAGTCAATTGTTCGCCTAATGCTATGTTTTTCATCATTTAATTTTGCTGTTAAAACGCAAAATAAATTTTGCACGGAAATTCCACCGAGTTAAAACGCAAAATAAATTTTGCACGGAAATTCCACCGAGTTAAAACGCAAAATAAATTTTGCACGGAAATTCCACCGAGTTAAAACGCAAAATAAATTTTGCACTCCAATTCCACCTTCGCGAAAATAAATTTGGAACGAAAATTTGCTGTTAAAACGCAAAATAAATTTTGCACTCCAATTGCACCTTCGCGAAAATAAATTTGGAACGAAAATTCTGATTATAACGGATTTTGGGGAGGGCGAACACTGGGGTGTTAAATATAAACACATTTCTTGGTTTATTTTTCACCCTATTTTTATTCTGAAAAGGAGGAATGGTGGGCAAACGGGCGGTGAAATCTGGGTTTATATTGAGTTCATTGCCGCCCGTTTACCCACCCTACAAATATTGTGTGAAAAAACGTCATCAAAATACCTGAAATTTAACACCCCTTTCAAATAATGGAAAGGCCCCATTATTTATTGGTGTCCCCAAAATCCGTTTCAATTAGAAATTTTTCAACAAATTTGCCAAGGTTGAGGCCGGTGTTAATCCAGACACTCGTTGCCATTGATTTTTAGTCTCGTTACCAATCAGAGCAAGCGGGGCATGTTCATTTTTGTCGGCCGAGAAGACTTCTAATGCCTTAAGCAAAGTATCGATATTGCGTTTTGAACCGGTGACTAAGGTCCAACCGGGGGCTGCCCCAAACCGTTCACCCCATGCTTTCAGTCTCTGTGGTGTATCAACGACAGGATCGATACTGACTGAGATCAGGGACACATTTTTACCCAGCTGATCACCCAAGATTCTTTGCAGTTGCCCAAATTGGGCCCCCATGATTGGGCAGACGGTACCGCACGACGTAAAAATGAAGTTCATCGCAACAATCTTGCCCTTTACCAAATCACTGTAGAAAAGAACGGGCTTACCATCCTGATTGACCAGTGGAATATCTGGAATAAACGTTGTTTGTGCGTGGCTTAAAGAGAGCCAGAACATCAAGCTCCCGATAGTCACCAGTTTGGTAAATAGTTTGTGAATAGGCATCAAATTTCTACTCCTTAGATTAAAAAGTATTAAGTACAACGGATCTGGAGATTGAACGGATTGATCAAAAGGCGTATTGAGTCAAAAGGTAACAATCCAAATCAAATGGCTCCGATATCAAGTTGATTCTCGTGAGTTGGATTTACTCCCTCATCAATCAGTTCAATCTCCTATTCCATTATACTAAAGTTAATGAAAAGTTTCATCCTGAGTGTAATTAAAAGTGATAATTGTAGGGTGGGTAGAGCTTCGCGCAGCTTCGCTACACCCACCATTTGCGACGATGGGCGCATTCCCAAAAAAAGGGTTTTACGCAAAAGTTTTTGCGGGGCGCATTCCCAAAAAAAGGGTCATTATCAATCTCAATCAGGCCTACGCAAAATAACATGCACTCCAATAGGGCCTACGTAAAATAAAATTTGGAACGAAAATAGGGCATACACAAAATAAATTTGGAACGAAAATAGGGCCTACACACTCCAATCGGGCCTTTGTAAGTACAACTTGAAATGACCCGTTTTTTAGAAATGCGCCCGTTTTTGTGTGCAAAAATTTTTGCGTAAAACATTATCAATCTTGGCCTTCGCAAAATAAATAAATTTGGAACGAAAACCGAAGCCAAATCAATTTGCAACGACAATCGGGCCTTCAAGATTTTCTGGTTATAACGGATTTTGGGGAGGGCCATTTGTCATGAATTGTTAATTGTTAATTGTTAATTGTTAATTGTTAATTGTGTGTGTTAATTATAACTGCCGTTATTAGTAGTAACTGATTGTTTTTTAATGATAAACCAATAATTCAGCCGTTTTTTAAAAGCCATAAATAAAATAATGTATTAATCCAAAATGACTCGTCAAAAAACACCCAAACCATATCTCATGCTTTGAAATAAGCGCCTCCCCAAAATCCGTTATAATCAGCGAAAATTTGCTGTTAAAACGCAAAATAAATTTGGAACGAAAATTCCACCGAGTTAAAACGCAAAATAAATTTTGCACTCCAATTGCATCTAAGCAAAATAAACTTGGAACGAAAAAAGTGGCCGATAGGATTATTGATGGAAATCTATAGTGATCAAGATTGCTCTTGAACATGATTCATGATTAATCAGCGTCAATCATGATAATCAGTGCAATCAGCGTTCTATCAGAGATTTGTTTAAACCCTCCTGTTTAGTTTAACATTCTATCTACCACTATACGTTTTCCAATCTAGCCTTTAATTTTAACCAATTCTTTCAACAACCCTTCCAATCCACCATAGACTGATATATTATCAATATTTTCAGTTACTTTTTCCAATACCTCAAGTTCTTTTAACCGTAAAGCCGTTGGGTTATCTTCCATCACTTTAGCCGTATTCAGTAATGAACGAGTCGCTGATGTTTCCTCACGCCGTTTAATTAAATTCGCTTGCGCGACTTTTTCAGCTTCTACGACTTTGCTCAAAATCGTTTTCATTTCACCTGGCAAAACAATGTCTTTGACACCCACACTGTGTACTTCAATGCCCAATTCAGCCGTTTTGTCGCGGATATCGGCGAACACGGATTCGTCAATCACCGTTTTATTTTCGAGCAAATCATCCAAAGTACGTGTGCCCACTGCGGCGCGTAAACCAAATTGCAATTCTTTATAAAGATATTCTGTTGGCTGAGATAAAGTCGATAGTACACGCAACACCTCTTTGATCTGATAAGTGGCCGTCAAATTGACACGCAGAGTGACTTTATCCTTGCTCAGAATTTCTTGCCCCGATACATCTAGGTTTTGTAAGCGCGTATCCCAAATATCAATATTTAAATTGCGGTTAAATTGCCAATAAGCGTGTAAACCGGGCGATAACGTTTTAATGCACTGCTTATCGACATATAATAAGCCGATTTGATTTTCAGGCACCTCTCGGCTATAAATGAAATCACTGACTCGTTGTGAGAGTACACCCGTTTTGCTATGCAAAAGCTGCGCGGCTTTCTCAGGCGGAATATCAAAAGAATCTGAAATATCAATGATTTCCGTGGTGATATCCACAACCCCTTTCCAATACAGTGTACGAGTCGATGGCGGTAAAATGTCTGCCAATACCCCATTTTTAGACAATAAAGCGATTTCTTGGGGCCCCAATTCAATGATCGTAAAATAACGCGCTACCATCTCGGGGATTGTTTTAATCAGCAGATCACTCAAAGGATGCAAAAACTCAGGCTCCGATAAATCATAACGTTCTACCTGAATTTTCTGCTTAGGATCAAAATAATGATAAGTGCCAGGCTCTAAAACATTCAAAAAATCGCCTTCTTTAAACAATAAACCGCGTTCATTTTTATGAACGATAAATTCACGCACTAATTGTTGTAGTACATCCGTTTTGGTGTGCAAAAGCTGCGCGGCTTTCTCAGGCGGAATCTCAAAAGAGTCTGAAATATCAAAGATTTCCGTGGTGATATCCACCACTCCTTTCCAATAGAGAGTACGACTAAAAGGGGGTAAAATCTCTGCCAACACCCCATTTTTAAACAATAAAGCGATTTGTTGGGGCCCCAAATCAATGAGCGTTAAATAACGTGCCACCTGCTCGGGATAGGTTTTAATCAGAAAATCGCTCAAACGATGCGAAAACTCAGGCACCAATAAATCATAACGTTCTACCTGAATTTTGTGCCAAGGATCAAAATAACGATAACTGCCAGGCTCTAAAAAATTCAAAAAATCGCCTTCTTTGAACAACAAACCGCGTTCATTTTTACGAACAATAAATTTATGAAATAAAAACCTCATTCGGCGCTCCTTTTTTTCTGCCATTTTCTGTTCTTGTTCTAGTTTGCTTTTAATAATCGCCGTTTCAAGTTCCGCAAGTCTCTTCAAACCTGATGACATATTATTGACTCCAATATATAACTACAAGGATTGTTTATAAGAAAGGATAGATGTAGGGGGGGTAACGGGTTTTGGTTGCCCACCAATTAATAAAATGTAGGGGGCCGGTAACGGGTTTTTGTTGCCCACCAATTTAATTAAATAAAATGTAGGGTAAAGCGTGTTGCTATTTGCATTTTGCAAAAAAAAAATGACCGTCTTCACATGCTTGGAACGGGCGATAATTTGCGACAAGCCGGATTTAATCTGCCCGTCAGTCGGATCGAACCTCAAAACGGTTAGGCCCAAAGGCTGCTCGCTCTAAGTTAAAAACAACTGAACGGTGGGAAAAAACCAGGCAGGCCGTACCCATTACCACACAGGCCCCTAACATGCTGTGATACTTGGCAAACCGCTATCAGGAAATAACACATACCCTAAACGATCCCCCGCCTACCACTGAAGACAGTCAAACGTGATGTGGAATCGAACCACAAGCCTAATGGCTATATCCAAAAGTTAATGATTTTTCAGATCATTGGAGTTAGAACAGGAATTGAACCTGCGACACATTGATATCAAATCAATTGCTCTACCAATTGAGCTATCTAACGATAGGTGGATAAAACCCGCCACTCATCGGTACACACAGGCCAATTTTCAGACACAGTGCGCCAGCCCGGCATACCGAACCGGAGCCGCTGATAAGTTTTAGAATGATACCCGGTGTCAAGGATAGATGATTTAAAAATGAAAGTCAAAACCACAGTAGCGCATTAGCGTATTCCTTATTCGTTTTTGTTAATTCGTTATTCTTAATTAACTGGGATATTAGCCACGGAATGACACAGAAAGCACGGAATTTTTCCGTGTTTTTCCGTGTTTTTCCGTGGCAAAATCGAACCTGGGACGAAATTTCGACGCAATGTAGTAGGGCTGCGTGTCTGCCCGATACTTATAGTTTGCAATTAATTAAGCGGCCAACGCCCTATCACTTCATAACGCGCTCCGCTACGATCAAGCGTGGAACGCACTAAACAAAAATCCTCGACTGTCCATACAATAGGTGTGATAGTTGGGTGGGTTTTCGCCTGATTGGCTTTACGCATTAAGGTTAAATGGGCTTGAAAAGGGCGGGGTTCTGGGCGATAACCACAGTCTTGTAAACCTGTTGTCATCAAAGTCACTAAATCTTGTAAGGCTAAAGGTGTTTCACTCGCGCCCAGCCATAAAACACGAGGCCTAGGCCAATAACTGATAATATCTAAAGATAAATTAAAGCGCTTACCCTGTATTGAGTTAGCAACTTGCTGCATACATTGTTTAGTGGGTTTATCAACATCGCCAAAAAAGGCTAAGGTTAGGTTCGATTAACATTAATCTTTATTAAAATATATGAAAGCATTTTATTAAAATGTATTCACAACCTTAAATGGTGCGAACCCAGCACCTCTATTCCGTATCTCTATGAGCGAATCAAGAGC
>QNEL01000281.1 GCA_003645185.1 Candidatus Parabeggiatoa sp. nov. 3 | reverse complement strand
GCGAAACTTTATTTCACGCAAAAGTTGCGCGCAACTTTATTTCACGCTAATGTTTCGCGGAGCGAAACATTAGCGTGAAATGTGAAATGTGAAATAAAGTTTTTGTTTGCCTCAACTTTTGCTTGAAAATCAGTTTTATCTAACTCATTGTAGAGACGCGATGCTTCGCGTCTCCGGTTTTGAGTAGAGACGCGATGCTTCGCGTCTCCGGTTTTGAGTAGAGACGCGATGCTTCGCGTCTCCGGTTTTTTGCAGAGACGCGATGCTTCGCAAATCTCGTTTTTTGCAGAGACGCGAAGCATCGCGGAGACGCGAAGCATCGCGTCTCTACAGGCATTATAGATAAAATACCTGAAAATTTATGGTTCAGTACTTAATTGTACTGAGCTCAAATCATTGGGACGAGTTGATTTATAGATGAGATTCGTGCAAGGCATATGTCATTCATGTTACGTTGGAGATATTGAATATGTCATTTAGTGAGTACAAAGGGTATTCAACTGACGAACTCGAAAAAATTTTTGAGGTACTAACAGGCAATTTGTTTGAAGGCTTAATTCCAAGTGGCAACGAATACCCTGAGACGCAAGAGGCGGTAGATGAAATCAAGAGGCGTTTTGCGCTCAATGAGGATACGAATGAAGCGAGACGTAGCCACTTGCCGGTCACGCTTGTCTTATTACGTGCGTGTATGATCAATGATGTGGGGGCGTTTTTCGATCCTCCGATTGCTCTCAAACAAGAAGAAACCTCCGATTTAGCTCATCAGTTAAAGGGGATGTATGACTCAATGCCATTAACTTAAGCAAGGGCGAACACGCAAGGGCAGCCCCTACAGTTTCTAAAAACGTGATGTTTTGTAGGGGCATACCTGCGTGTCTGCCCTTAAATTGATGTATGACTGTGCGTTGAGTTTACATGCGTACAATATTTATTACACAAATGCTTTACTGTGAGAGAAGTCAAACCAAGCCAAATAGGCTAGGGCATTGGGCAGTGTTTGGCTGAAATGTATGCGACGCTCAAACAATTTGAGCAACGCAAGGTGTACGGTATTATCACAGATGGAGTTGAGTGGGAATTTTATCTCCTAGAAGACGATGTATTGACCGTTGATAAAACAGGGGGATATATCCGTGATGTCTCTGGCATCATAGATAAGATAGGATATATCACGAAACAGTTTCAGAAAACCAGTTAAAGTAGCCAGCGGGTAGAGCTACTGCGATGAAAACCTGACAGGTTTTTAAAACCTGTCAGGTTTGGAATAACTCTCATGTCATTTAGCGAATTTAAAAGTATTTCTGAGGTACAGAAAGCTTATAAGATAAAATATGAAGATGGCTTATTTATCTCAGAAAAAGAGGTTGCTCTTTCTCAAGGCTTTATTGAGGATTTTGAGTTTAACAAAGAAAACATTGATATATTTTCATCAGAAGCTTCTCGTAGCGAATTGATTATATCTCCTCTATTAAGGGAGATGTACAAAAACCATAGCGAAAAATATTCGTTTTGGATACAAAAAAGCATTGTTTTTGATGCTGTGTTATCTGGTACACCAGATTATATTTTTTCAAAAAAATCATCGCTTGGTAAAACAGTACTAGAAACTCCTATTGTTATAGTTGTAGAAGCAAAAAAGAATGATTTTGAACAAGGCTGGGGGCAATGTTTAGCTGAATTAGTTGCATCGCAAAAGATTAATGAAAATGTGGAAAAGCCTGTATATGGAATCGTTACTGATGGTAATTTATGGCAGTTTGGGCGATTGAAAATAGATATCTTTACTAAAAATGAAAAAAACTATACCATAGATAATTCTTCTAGGATTTATGGAGCATTAGAATTTCTAGCGAATTTAATTGAGCAAGAAGAATATAGCACGTAGGTTGGGTTAAACTTGTGAACTTGCAATATAAATAAATGAGTTATATTGCTTCAATTGCTTCAATCGCTACCATTCGGTGTGATGAATGTAGGAATCAAGTTTGATAGCATAATTATTTTATTTTGCTACTTTTTTGAAATTTTGTACTCTATTTTAATACACCATTTGATTATTTTGTTAAAATACTCCTCCTACTTATATCATCATATACCGAGGAAAATATCATGTCATACCATCTTGAAGAACGACTTTACACCGGAAAGATGACACGCCGAGATTTTTTATGGCTGGCCTCTGTCTCCACTGCCAGTGTTGCTCTAACAGGGTGCGCCGTTAATCCTGTCAGTGGTAATCCGCAACTGATGCTGGTTTCTGAAAGAAAAGAAATTCAATTAGATAAAGAAAATTCCCCCCATCAATTCTCCGCCGATTATGGGCCCGTACAAGATGAGGCCCTTAATAATTATATCAGTGAAGTGGGTCAAAAGATGGCTGCTGTCTCTCACCGTCCACAGATGCCCTATTCTTTTCGGGGTGTCAATGCGACTTATGTCAATGCCTATGCTTTTCCGGGCGGTAGCATCGCGACGACACGCGGCATTTTGTTAGCACTACAAAATGAGGGGGAATTGGCGGGTTTATTAGGTCATGAAATCGGCCATGTCAACGCACGCCACACGGCTTCACAAATGAGCCAAGGCATGCTAATCAATGCTGCTTTAGTTGTGGGTACCCTGATTCTCAGTTTATCCGAAAAGTATAGAAAGTATGCCCACTTAATCGCTTTACTGGGACAAATTGGAGCGGGTGTACTACTGGCCCGCTATAGCCGGGATGATGAACGCCAAGCGGATGCCTTGGGTATGCAATATATGACTAAAACAGGACAGAATCCAGAAGGCATGGTAGGGCTCATGGAACTATTGAACACTATGTCCAAGCACAAACCCAGTACCATTGACATGATGTTTCAAAGTCATCCCATGAGTTCCGAACGCTATCAAACGGCTAAGGCGGCGACCAATGCGCAATATCGTTCCCTAAAAAACACTTCTCTTTATCGAGAACGTTACATGGACAACACGGCGAGGCTGCGGCGGTTAAAAAAGCCCATCGAATCGATGCAACAAGGTGAAAAAGAGATGGCAAGCGAACAACTTGGCCCGGCAGAACGGCAATTTAAAAAGGCTTTGACATACGCCCCTGACGACTATGCAGCCCTGATGATGATGAGTCAATGCCAATTAACCCAAGAAAAAACCGATGAGGCACGTCACTATGCATCACTCGCTAAACAAGTTTACCCCACAGAAGCCCAAGCCCACCATATTAGCGGTATCGCGAATATGATGAGCGACCGATTTGATAAGGCTTTTCAAGACTTTGATGGTTACGAAAAGAGATTACCTGGCAATCCCAATACTGTATTTTTAAAGGCTGCCAGCTTAGAAGGGATGCAAGACAAACAAGCAGCTGCCAGTGAATACGCCCGTTTTCTGCAATTCACTGAACAAGGCGAGCAAGCGCAATATGCCCGTGAACGTTTAAAGGATTGGGGCTATTTGGGCACTTCAAGATTTAGACGGCGATAATTCGCTTCGCGAATGGCGATACATTAGGCTCTTCAAAAAGCTTCGCTATGTGTATATTGAGTATTTGACTGATTTATTTGCTGATGCTGTTTTCCCGCTTTTAAAACCTAAGGACAAAGATTGTATATTGATTTAAAACTTTAGAGCGGGAAAATGGCAAGATGCCCAAACTTCTATAGCGAACACACAAAACCAAATTGTGCGTTTTTTAGTCGATTTTTTCTGATTATAACGGATTTTTGGGAGGCGCTTATTTCAAAGCATTCGGTATGGTTTGAGTGTTTTTTAACGAGTCATTTTGGGTTAATACATTATTTTATTTATGGTTTTTAAAAAACGGCTGGCTTATTGGTTTATCATTAAAAAACAATCAGTTACTAGTAATAACGGCATTTATAATTAATAAATTAACAATTTCACGATTTCACGCGCTTTGTTTCGCGAAGCGAAACTTTAGCGTGAAATAAAGTTTTTGCGCGCAAAAACTTTAGCGTGAAAAACAATTTCACGATTTCACGCGCTTTGTTTCGCGAAGCGAAACTTTAGCGTGAATCGAAGATCAGCGAAGCTAAATAAAGTTTTTGCGCGCAAAAACTTGTTAAGTGAAAAACAATTTCACATTTAGCTTCGCGCGCAAAACTTTTGCGTGAAAAACAATTCATTAAAATGGCCCTCCCCAAAATCCGTTATAATCAGGATTTTTTAAATACTCGATCTTCAAGTTTTTTGTAAACTATTGATTTATAAAGAAAGAAATATAGTTTTAGATAAAATATAAATAACATTAAAAATCAATAAGTTGCAAGTTGCCTATTTAAACACTCAAAAGCAGGAAAAGTTTTTGCACACCGAAGACAAGCTCAGGAAACACGCAAAAACTTTGGAGCTGTGAAATCGTAAAGCGAAATAACCTGAAAAACTTGAACATCGAGTAAATAGGTTAAATCAGGCGGCGGTTTTTATAATTGTGCGTTTTTCAGTATATTTTCTAAATAGGTTAAATCAGGCAACAAAGCAGTTTTATCCTGTAGTGTGACATTAAATACTGTTCCCCGATGAGTGTTGGCATTGGAGTTGGTTAAAGACTCTTCTGTCACTGTTAGAGTACGCGGTACGTCAGTCGCTAAAAAAGCATAAAAAGGCATCGTTTGGGTCATTTCTAAACCGTTTACAATCACGATACGGTATTTTGGCGTTGTTGAATCCGTGGGCAGCGATAAAGCTTCTTCAATTGACAACAAGGGTATTCGTTGATTACGCCAATTGATGACACCTAATAACCATTTTGGTGGGTTATTATCCAGTTGTTCATGTTGCTTATAAGGGGATATTTCCGCAATAACCGCACTGGGTAACAATAATTGTTCCCCTTTAATAGGAATCAAAAGGCAGCGTACAACAGAATCATTTGACATTTCAAAATCCTAATAGGAAGAGTGACTTGGAGTCTAAAGCTAAAACTTTGGATTTCAATTAAGTAGGTACTTTTAACATGTTTGTTGGTTATATTAATATTACAATACGAACGATTAGATAGAACGCTGATTTGACTGATTGTCATGATTTCCACATTTAGCTTCGCTGGCCTTCGGCTCACGCGCGTAGTGAAGCTTCGCTAAACTTTATTTCACTTAAGAAGTTGCGCGCAACTTTTCACGCTAAAGTATAGCGAAGCTTCACTACGCGCGTGAAATAAAGTTTTTGCGCGCAAAAACTGGGGCAAAGAACACTGATTAAAATCTGGACTGATTAAAAAAAAACAGCGCAAATCAGCGCAAATAAGGCCATAATCAGTATCATCAGCGTTCTATTCTTAATTTGCAAAAAATGTTAATGTATTTATACGGGGATAACTTAAACTTTTTATATTTGGTGGGCTTTAAAAATACAAAACCCACCATTTCACATTTAGCGAAGCCTCTCTTCGGTTCACTTAAGAAGTTTCGCTTCGCTGTACTTTTGCCTGAAAGTTTATCACCTCGTTGAGTATAACGACTATTGGCAAAATCAAAAATGGCTTATGGCTTGCCACCATAAGCGTAAAGAACAAAACCATTACGGTAATGGTTAAGGGATAATGGATAAAGCCCATAAGCGTAAAGAACAAAACCCTTACGGGTTTATACTGTCCACCGTTATAATTTTTTGTATTTTGTTAGTCACCACCACCTGACTTGAGCTTTTAGACAACTGCTTTAGTTGGCTTAAACATTAACCATTACCTTTCAATCTATGATTCACTGATCATGGAGTAAAGCACGAATATTTTCAAGCAATTCAGTTTCATTAAATGGCTTACCTAAGTAACGGTTGATGCCAATTTTTTCTGCTTTATCACGATGTTTAGTGCCAGTGCGCGAGGTTATCATGATGATAGGTATATGTTTTAAGTCTGGATTATTACGCACTTGAGTGGCTAATTCGTAGCCATCCATACGCGGCATTTCTACGTCAAGTAGCATTAAGTCAGGAATATGATCCTGCAATTGACTTATTGCATCAATACCATCTTTAGCGGTTAAGACTTCCAAGCCTTGCCGTTTCAGTAAACGAGCAGTGACTTTACGCACTGTTATAGAATCATCTACTACCATAATCGTTTTCTCGACGGGCTTTTCTTCCACCGGTTCTTCTACTACTTTGGGCGGCTCGATCTGAATGGGTGTATCGAGGCGGGTGAGAGTGGGTATGTCTAAAATCAGCACGACTCGCCCATCACCCAGAATGGTTGCCCCTGCTATCCAACGAATCGCACCAATTTGAGGCCCAACCGGTTTGACGACAATCTCTTTGCTGCCCTCAATACGATCAACTAACAAAGCCACTCTACGGTTAGCAGCACGGACTAACAAGGTGGGAATCAAGGGCGCCTCTACTGAGGCTGCTTTGCTAAAGCCTAATAATTCGCCTAAATGAAAAACGCGGTAACTATCGTCCATATATTGGTAATGACGTACTTCATTGTTTTCTCCAATGACTTGTTCGCGAGGAATACGCATCACCGCTTCCAGATGATTCATGGGTATCGCTATAGTTTCTTCACCCACTAGCATCAACAAGGCATGATTAATGGTTAAAGACAGCGGTAGACGAATTTCAAACAAGCTACCTTCACCTGTTTTCGAGTGAATGCGTAATCCACCCCCTAATTGCTTGATTTCAGTGTTAACGACATCCATGCCCACACCACGTCCTGATACTTGGGTAAGTACTTTAGCCGTGCTGAAGCCAGGTTCGATAATAAACTGCATCAGTTCATGATCATTGACTACCGTGTCAGGTTTAATCAAACCCCGTTCTTCTGCTTTTTGACGAATAGATTGGAGATTTAAACCGGAACCGTCATCACTCAGTTTAATAACCAGTTCTGCACCTTCTCTTAAGAGTTCAAGCGATATCTTAGCAACGCTGTTTTTTCCGGCTTGTTGGCGTGTTTGTGCGTCTTCAATGCCGTGTCCTATAGCGTTTCTAAGCAGGTGTTCAAGGGGAGCAACAACGCGATTGAGGACACTTCTCTCAAATTCGATATTCTCACCAATGATAATGAAGTCTACCTGTTTGTGTAATTCTCTCGCTGTTAGTCTCGCAATCCGTTGTAATCGAGGCGAAATGGTTGAGAAAGGTATCATACGAGTACGCATTATACCTTCTTGTAACTCTGCACCAATGCGGCTTTGTTGAATTAATAGGGAATCGCCTTGCCTCGTTTGGATTTTTAGGAAATCTTGAATATTCGACAAATCACTAACGCTTTCCATGAGACTGCGTGATAACTGCTGCATAACAGAAAAGCGGTCCAATTCTAGCAGATCAAATTCTTCATTATCATTTCCTTCTAATTCTTTTTGTCCACCAAAATGGGAAAGAATTTGAGCTTCTGTTTCTATTTCCAAACGCCGTAATTGGTCACGTAGGCGTATTACGGTTTGTTCCATTTCCACTAAATTGTTTTTGAATGCCCCTTGCTGTTGTTCCATTTGAGCTCTGGAAATGGACATTTCACCTGCCAGATTAGTGAGTTTATCAATCAGTGCTACCCGTACACGAATTTTATCACTTTCTGCCAGTTCGGTTTCTTTTTCAGCCAATTTTTCAGGCTTTATTTTAGAGACTTCTTCTGTCTTTTTTGGCTCGGCAGAGCGAGACGCTTTTGGTGACGGTGTAGCCCCGGGTTTTTTGACCCATTCTGATGCGGCTTGTTCGGATTCATTGTCTTGAGGGTTAAGCGCTGCCTTGATTTGTCCAATCAAATCCAAGGGCATTTCTAATGGAACAGCGGATCGTACCGCTTCAAGCATAGCGGCAAGTTCATCCACACTGTTTTGGACAATCTCTTGTAACTTGGTATTGGATTGTGCCGTTCCTTCAACAATTCTGGTCAATACGGATTCAAGATGGTGGCTCAGATCGCCCATTGCGGCAATGCCGACCATACGAGCCCCGCCTTTCAGGGTATGCAGTTCACGTTGTAATTCTTTCATCAATGGCATGTTGTTAGGCGAGGCATGCCAACGTTCTAGCAGAGATTGGGTGTTTTCAAGAATTTCCTCTGCTTCATCTAAAAAGATGACTATAAACTCATCTGTGGCATCGGGAACAGGCTCTGATGATTCGGGGGAGTTCGTGGGTGCCGGGGTCGTTAGTGTTTCTTGTGAGGGTAAGTCTGAATCTGTTTTATGAGGTTTGTTATCCTGTAAGGAGGTAAGCGATTGATGGACATTATCCAACAAAGTTTGTTGTTGTACCTCATCGACTGTTTGACCTGAAAGAAGTTCTTCAATCAGGCGTGTTGCATTATGCAAGTAGGCCAGTATTTCAGGGGAAAGAGGAATTTTCCGTTCCAATAAAGCCCTAGCATAATCTTCCATGGGCGCGGCTATTTTTGAAATAATGGTCAAATCGACACTGCGCGAGCTTCCATTAAGGGTGTGAAAGGCTCGCACAATCTCTTGATCAAGCTGTGCGGGTAAATTGTTTTCGAGGTATTTTAAAATATTATTCAGATTAGACAGGTGCTGAGAGGCTTCATTTTGAAAAATTTCAATGAGTATTGGGTCAATAGCTTCTTCATAACTGTCACTGGTTAGCGAGGTTTCTAGGGTGGGCTCGCCTAATACGAGGGTTTCATCATGAAAGGATAAATCATCTGTTTCACTCAGTGTACTTTCAGGATCAATTTCGACTTCTGAGAGCGGCAATAAATTGTCTAATTCCCCTTTCAGTGCTTCAATTTCCTGTGTTAAGTCGGGAAGCGCTTCTGTTTCCAGGTCTAAATGACTGTTAGTCAAATCTTCTGACCATCCTTCAACTTCATGGTATGGAAATGCTTCTAGATCTAATGCTTCTAGGTCTAATTCTAGTTCACCCTGACCAACGTCTAAGTTTCCTAAATCCATTTTTTCTTCGGCAAACTCTACTCCCAAATCAAGCTCATCTTGATTCAAAACTTCATTTGCGTGAAAATGAATATCAGCAGGTTGAAACTGATTGGCCGGTAACTCTTTTTCCTGCGGTGGTACGGGTTGTTGCGAAGCCTCTAATTGAGGAGTCTGCGTGGGTGTTCCCCGAACAGGTGCAGTATCACTTGCAGCGCGAAAGTGAGTAGATTGTTGGTCATTATTTTGCGTAAAATGTGCTGCTTTTGAAATTAAAAGAATGATCTCATCTGGTGCTTGTTGATTACGTTGAAATAGTTGAATCAAGCTTGGCAACACGCTTGAAGCTTGAACAATGAGGGTCAACATGTCGTTACTGACTGACAAAGTGCCGTCAAAGATCCGATTGAGCATGTGTTCAAAGCGCCAGCCTAGTTCTCCAATTGCGGTTGCACCAACTAATCGCCCACTACCTTTCAGGGTATGAAAACTGCGCCGTAAGCTTTTCAAAGATTCTGTATCGTCAGGATCATTTTTCCAAGCGTTTAAGAGGCTAACAATTTCAGTCTGAACTTCTTGAACTTCTTCAACGAAGATTTCAATAATTTCTTCGTCTATTTCAGAACTCGGTGTTTGTTCTTGAATATCAAGTAATTGCATGTCAGTGTTCCATTATCAATTATCAATTATCAATTATCAATTTCACGCTTTTGCGCGCAAAATGTGAAATATCAGTGAACCGTTCTTTGCCCCAGTTTTTGGCATGGCCCCAACTTTTGCGTCAAAAAACAGTTATACTTAGCATTGTCATAAGGTCGCTATTACTTTTAATTTAAAGCCAACAGCTTTTCACGCGTGAAAGCAGTTGTCTAAAAGCTCAAGTCAGGTGGTGGTGACTAACCTTTCACTTCCAAAAAAGCGCAAATTATATTTAGCTTCGCTGACCTCCGGTTCACTTAAGAAGTTTCGCGAAGCGAAACTTCTTAAGTGAAATGGTGGACAGTATATCAATAGTTTTACGACTATTTACTATACTTAGCACTGTCATAAGGTCGCTATTACTTTTAATTGCGTTTTCTTCCTTTAAAAATGGGGATTAACGACAATTTTAGACTCTTTCACATTTCACATTTAGCGAAGCTAAATAAAGTTGCGCGCAAAAACGGTATTTCTTAGCGTAGTTTAGCTTCGCTAAACTACGCTAAGAAATGTGAAATGCAAAAACGCAAATTGTAACTGTGAACAGTTCACATATTAGACCAAATAAGCCAAAACGACGTAAAATGCCAAAACGAGTGTACAAAAAGTTCTTTTCACCAACAAAATCATAATTATTTAAAAAATCTTTGACAAAAAATT
>QNEL01000280.1 GCA_003645185.1 Candidatus Parabeggiatoa sp. nov. 3 | reverse complement strand
TCCGCTTATACCGCTAATCCGTTGTACTAGGGGTTGATTGACTCAAAGCAGCCAATACACTAATCCGCTTATACCGCTAATCCGTTGTACTAGGGGTTGATTGACTCAAAGCAGCCAATACACCAATCCGCTTATTCCCCTGAACCGTTGTACTATGGGGGGTTATGGTATATTTAGGAAAAATCGGTTTAACAATTGTTCTTATGTGGTAGCGACAAAAGCACACAACAAGAAGATATCCGCAAAGCCAAAGTCTATTGGCATAATCACAGGAGTTAATTATGAGTAAGCCTTATCATCCCGAATTGATAAAAGCACTACGTGATCCTCAAGAAGCGGCAGAATATCTTGATGCGGCACTTGAAGATGGCGATCCAGAAGCCTTCATCATGGCTTTGAACAATGTAGCGAAAGCACAAAGTGAACTACCCTTTATCACAACCCAATTCAAGCCAGAAAATATCAATAAAATGTTTTCAGAACCAGATCATTCTGAATTATATAGCTTTGATGCACTACTACACTCGCTGGGTTTTCGTTTAGCCATTCAAAGGATGTCATAAAACGGGATGTGGATTGATGTCTAAAAATAACGACAAGGATTGTATATAAGAAGGGATTAAAACCGATAATTAAAGTTGACTATAACTACAAGGATTGTTTATAAGAAGGGATTAAAAACGATAATTAAAGTCGACTATAACTACAAGGATTGTTTATAAGAAGGGATTAAAACCATAACTACAAGGATTGTTTATAAGAAGGGATTAAAACCGATAATTTAAATATGATTATCTAATAGAGGCGGATTTAAACAGGGCCCACGATCTAATCCTTTATTATAAACAATCCTTGTAGTTATGGTTTTGATTCTCATGATTAAACTGATTGACGCTGATCAGTATTCTTAGCGACTTGACGAGAGTTAAAAAATAAACCCTAGCTTGTGTTTGTTGACACTGTTAAGCAATTCTGTGTTGCTGATTTAATAATTCTAATAAAGGCTTATATTTCAACAAATCTAATAAATCCTGGATTTGTTGTTTAGAAAATTGATGGACAGGAGGTGATTCAACGACACTGTCTTGTGCATTCTTCTTTTTGAAGTAAAATTCTGGTTCTGGCAACCAGTCTTCAGATAATGATTCACGCGCAATCGGAATAAGGTGAATATTTTCTATTTCACCAACGACATCGGCATAAAACCATTCATCGCTCTCAGGATTTTCATAGATTTCTCTGAGAGAAACCAATTCTTGATAAAATGCTTTTAATCTCAAAGCCGTCACCGGAACACAAAGGAACTTATCAACTGTTTCAGTACATTCCACAAATAGACAAAGATATTGCACATTAAATTGATCGTATGCGACAACCAATTGTGGACTATCATAGTCAATTAGGGTTGCTTGATGTTGTATGATTCGTTGCATGATTTTTAGACTTCCTTACAGTCAGAAATCGGGTTGTATGCTGCTGTTTTCCACCAGGAATAATGACTTGAATTATTCCCCGTTTGTAAAATGACACCACTTTCAGGTGGTAGCTTCAATTGTACAATCTTTTTGTTTTTATGTAATGGTAATTGAAGTCATTTTGCACACTCACTTAAATCACTAAATATTGAAAGAGAAGATACCCGACATTTGTTGGTTTTAAAACGTTTTTCGGGATAAAGTTTTCGATGTGAATAAAAATCTTCCTCAGTTGGTGGAAATTGTTTAACCAGCCGGTAAAAAATTTCATTTTTTGGGATAATAGCCGTTTCTGGAGGGCAATTCGGGGGTAAGTCTTCAGCCCATTTATTTTCTGGTTCCATAATTCAAATTGTGCATAAATTATGATGGGTGTAGCGAAGCTCTACCCATCCTACGCTTGCTCAAAAATTTCCTCATTCTAACGGATTTGGGGGTAATCAAGGTTTTGTTTGTTAATTTTGATTATTTTAATCTGTTCAAAAGAGACGATATAGAAAAAACTCAAGCTTCCTATTTTTTCAGATTTTTTCAGTAGGTTTGGCGCACGCACTGAAGTGCTAACTACCAAGTTAAGCCGTGCGGCCTTTTTCGCGTTGGCTTCAGTGCAAAGTGAGGCTTTTTGTACGCTGACTACCATAAATTTTACTCTAAGCCCAATTATTTAGAATCTCCTAAAAATCATTAAATCCAGTGAATCCTCATACATTGGGTGGATAAGGGTGCGAGCGATATCCACCCGACGAAACTATCCATTTAAGGGATATTCATACAACCTAAACCAGATGTATCCTTGACATGTCTGCCATAGTTGAAACCCACTTTGTAGTTTTCAAAGAAAGAACGTTGGGTTGCACGATCTATGGTCAGCATTTTTCTGCGAATGACTCCGTCGGTATCTTTGGCTGTCAGTAAATAGACTCCCGGACGCATACCCGTTAAACGATGTTGAGATTTAGAATCAACCGAAAAACGTTTCGTAATTCTGTTTGACATATTTTTGCCGTAATATTCTTCTCTTAAACCTTGAAACCCAGCAAAATAATACAAAGCTTCTACTGTTACTTCTAATTGACGAGAAGATTGAGTCCACCATCCATAATATTCATCATGTTCAAAAGCAAGAACTATATCAAAATAAGTGACTTGAGCTATTGCTCGACTTTCTCCTGCAAAAATGCCAGCAACGTATTCAACAGCATCTGCTAATGCAACATCTCCAAATAAATTGGCTTGGTTAAAAATGGTTTCTAAGACTTTGACTGCAAACAATGTGTCTCTTTCAGCTTCTGACTTTGAGCAATCAGAAATTAAATCACCATAGTAGTCAATAAGACCAGTCGCAGTAAATACTGTGTCAAATAACCCTTTGACTTGCTTAACTTTTTTGAAGATTGGATAGCCATCTTCGCTTAATTTTTCCGCTAATTGAGTCTTACCTTCACCAACTAAAAATGAGTTTATAGTTGGTTTTGAAGTGATTGGTTCGTAAATAATATTGTCTTCAGGTGTTGATGGAAGAGTATCAATTTTCACAAAAGGACTCTCATATTCCGGATCATAATTCATATTCACATGATCTTCTGACACCATTTCGCCACTTTCTTTATCAACAATAACGACATGAATAAAATAATCACCGGCTTTAACAGCCGCATTAAATGTGTAATTGAAAACTTTCTCCCAGGTATCTGATGCTGTTATAAAAACATTTTCCAGATAGGGTGTTATAGCAGTGGTTAAATCAAACTCGTTTTTGCCACCATGAAATAGTAACGGATTTTCTGGTGTGCCAGCGTCGGGAGTACCGATAACCACATAAACGTCGTAAGGCTTTTCAGTGGTTTCCCCATCTTCAACATCCATATTGAGAGAAACGGAGATGTTTGGATTGTCTTGGCTAAATTGATTAGCGTTGGTATTGACGTAAATGCGGGGCTTCACTCTGATGACTGCCGTAAAACTAACATCTAAAGTATAATCAAGCAATTGTGCAGCATAATCAACCGATCCTCTGTCAAAAACAAGCACACAAAGGTAGTAAGTATCTGCTTCGACTTGAGTGGTCATACGGAAGTTTTGTCCTTCACCGCTATTTTCGTCAGAGGCAATGTAATCGTTGTTGCTATTGACCAAAAATCCATAAGTATCACCATTACTCATGGTATGTGCGGTCAGGGTATTACTATCGGGTACCTCTATCTTATAGCAGTTTTGACCTATCAATCCACCTGTATCAATGTGTCCTTGAATAGTATCTTGAGGAAAACTAAGGGGTATGGCAGTCGATGGAATATCTTTAACGCTGATACCATTCATGGAAGTACCTTTTTCAGCAGAGAAAACAATACTTTCAGGCGTTGGTCTGCCATTAGATATTAAAATATCTCCAGAACCGGAGGTAAAAGTAAATTGACCAGTAGGCGATATAGGAAAAACAACATAGTCACCGCTTGACAAAGAATCTAAGGAAAAATAACCGTTAGTATCGGTGTGTACCCATTGACATTGTTGTTCATTGGTATTAGATATGCAGACAGTGACACCTTCAACACCTTGCCCATCGGGAGTGCGTACAAAACCAGAGAGGGTGGCATTTGAATCTGGCACAGGTGGGATAGTTGTTTCTGGCACAGTCACCAAAGCTACCAAGTTAGCCGGTGGGCTAGCTTGACCATCGCCATCATATCCCCAACAAGCCACGCTTCCATCCGTTTTTATACCACAGGTATGCCAACGGTCCGCACTCACCTGCGTAAAAGTTCCACTGGGGGGGCTAGCTTGACCATAGCCATCATATCCCCAACAAGCCACGCTACCATCCGTTTTTATACCACAGGTATGATTTACGCCCGCACTCACCTGCGTAAAAGTTCCACTGGGGGGGCTAGCTTGACCAACAACATCATATCCCCAACAAACCACGCTACCATCCGTTTTTATACCACAGGTATGATCACCGCCCGCACTCACCTGCGTAAAAGTTCCACTGGGGGGGCTAGCTTGACCATAGACATCATATCCCCAACAAGCCACGCTACCATCCGTTTTTATACCACAGGTATGACTTACGCCCGCACTCACCTGCGTAAAAGTTCCACTGGGGGGGCTAGCTTGACCATTGACATCATATCCCCAACAAGCCACGCTTCCATCCGTTTTTATACCACAAGTATGATTTACGCCCGCACCAATTTGTGTGAAAATTCCACTGGGTGGGCTGGTTCTATCCCAGAGATCATATCCCCAACAATTCACACTACCCTCTTTTTTTATACCACAGGTATGCGAATAGCCCACACTAATCTGTGTGAAAATTCCACTGGGGGGGCTAGTTCGACCAGCAGCATCATCTCCCCAACAAGCCACACTAGCATCGTTTTTTATACTACAAGTATGAGTACCGCCTGCACTTATCGACATTGCAGAGACTTCCACAGTGGCTAAAGTTATAGAAAAGAATGCACTTAGCATTATTGTTCTAATCATTGATCTTATCTCCTTACGGTAGAAGTGAATTTAAAAAGTGCCATTGATGGTACTTTAGCTTTTAGCCATGAGTGATTTCTTGGCTATTGATTATTTATTATACCTCCTTTTGGTTGACAAATTAAAAATAATGTGCATTACAAAAAGGTGTCAATTTCTGTTAATTTGAAGGAATTAGACCCAAATTACAAATTGATTTGAATATTGAAAGAATATTGGACAATGCAGTGCTAGAACACCCATTTAAAAAACAACGAATTAAATAACTTTTTACGTTTTTTTAACTCGATCTTCAAGTTTTTTGTAAATCATATAGGACTTACGCATTGACAGATTTTAACTTTTATGCTCTCGCTTAAATACCAAGGGTTTCATATTGTGACTGATAACTTAAAATCAGATTGTTAACCCTTTTTATATTGTGTAATATTATTTTCAACCAATTCATTTTTATTAAGAATATATTTTTATAAACTTGTCAATGCGTAAGTCCTAATACTATTGATTTTAATTTTAGACCTTAAAAACTTAATAGTATTAAAAATCAATAACTTAAAGAACTTAACCGTCAATCTGTGATTGACGCAAAGGCAAATAACATGGGTGTAATTAAAAGTGATAGTTGTAGGGTGGGTAGAGGCTGGCCTTCGGCTCGCTGCGTGATACTTCGTTACGCTTCGCAAAACCCACCAAATCGTCGTAAATGGTGGGTTTAACTCTGCTAGCCTTCGGCTCGCTCCGCTCTGCGAAACTCTACCCACCCGACAAAACTACAAAACTTTTTATTGCACCCCTACAGACCCGCGCATTTATACCACATCATAAAATTGAGGTCTACCTTTTTTTAATAGGTCAGGTCGAAGTTGTTGCTCATTGACGGTTTTGAGTCACGAATGATGCGGGTTTCGCAGATTGCATAATTAATATTGTCACATTGATTCTGCTCTTTACGATTTATATCAATGAACAATTATCAATTATTAATTATCACTTTAATCAGTTATCAGTTTCAGGCAAAAGTTTTTGTTTGCCTCAACTTTTGCGTGGAAATCAGTTATCAATACGAATTTAAGGATGCCTCTGGCGAACTTATGTATCTGATAAACTATCTTAAATGAGGGATAGAACGCTGATTATGGCCTGATCGGACTGATTTACGCTGATCATTAATCAGTGTTCCACGCTAAAGTTTTTGCGTGCAAAAACTTTAGCGTGGAAATCAGTTTCATCAGTCAAATCTGTGTGCTATCTTGAATAATCTTCAACCATTCAATCAAACAGATTATGATGACACAACTCTGTCTTAAAAATTTTAAATCTCACGAGAATACAAAACTGTCCTTGTCTAATTTGAATATCCTGACAGGGAGTAATGGCATGGGAAAATCGTCGGTATTTCAAGCCTTGTTATTGCTCAGACAATCCTACTTCAAAAATAACTTACTGGCATCGGGACTCGATCTCAACGGTTTTTTATGCGATATTGGTGTCGCTTTCGATGCGAGGTATCAATATGCCACGAATAATTTGATTGAATTCGTCTTTTCGATAGATCAAAAAAACTATCAGTGGCAATTTGAATATCAAGAACCCACAGCCACATTTCTACACCGATTAAACCCGCCAGAACCTATTGATGATCTCAGTCTTTTTGGTAACCATTTTCAATATCTGAGTGCCGCACGCTTAGCGCCTCAAAAGAGCTATATTAAAGATACTTATCAGGTGGAAGTCTTGCGTCAGATTTCTGTTCAAAAAGGTTTAGGTGAATTGGTAGGCCATTTTTTACAGCATTACGCGCACGAAAAAATCGCTTTTCCCAACCTCAAACACCCGTTAAGCGATTCTGAAGCATTACTCGAACAAACGAATATTTGGTTGCAAGAGATTATACCGCAGGTAAACGTTATCGTCCGTGAAAATCAAGGCTTAAACGCTTTTGAGATTCGCTATCAATTTACAGAGACACGGCCCGATAGGTTGTATACCAATGAATTTAAAGCGGAAAATGTCGGTTTTGGTATTTCTTATACCTTACCTATTATTGTAGCTATCCTATCAGCAAAGTCGGATAGCCTGATTATGATAGAGAATCCAGAATCCCATTTGCATCCCAAAAGCCAATCTAAACTGGCCCAATTGATCGCATTAGCGGCCCAAAATGGTGTGCAAATCTTCCTTGAAACACATAGCGATCATATTATTAATGGCACACTTGTGGCAGTGAAAAACTTTGAAACACAGCAAGGCATAGCTCATGACAAAGTGAGCATCCACTATTTCCAGCGCGCCGAAACTCAACACACGACAGAGGTTATCAAGGTACCGGTTTTCGAAGGAGGCCGAATCAAAAATCCGCCTTTGGGGTTTTTTGATCAGATTGAAACTGATTTGGAAACATTAATGGGCTTTTAAAATGGCGATTAAACTCTTTGTTTTATTTCCACAAGAAGATGATGACATTCTTGTTATTGACAACCCACAAATCGCTCAAGAGATTATTCAAACGGCTATCAAATTACGTCAAACCATACGTCAATACTCTCATGACATTGAACTGTTTTATGATAGCCAAAATATCAAAACCTTTTTACAAAAAATAGCGGTTCTTTTTGAGAATGAATATTTGCAAAAACCGAGTACGCAACTGAAAATCAGTTTACAAAGCGCCACTGATTGGCGCACGAGTGCGGTGCAACAAGCAGAATGTAGTTATGTTTTGTGGTTTTTAGAACAATTTGAAGTCAAAGCGGTGAGTAATAGTACCTTAGCTGAAATGGCGGAAAGAATTTTAAGTCAAACGACGGAAAAATACTTGCTGCTCAATCTACAGCAAAGCATTCGTATTAATCGTCAATTTTTGCCCGTCTTCAAAGACTGTAAACATATAAAAGGTTTACCTCAGTTTGTGCATATTGAATTGATTGCTGATGAGAAAGCCTTTCAACTTTGGTGGGATGTTTATCAAAAACAGGAGGGGAAAAGTCATTTTAGTTTATTAAATAGACAAAGATTTAGCAGAACTCACCTAGTTGAACAAGGTAAAACCGTCTATAAAGAAGTTTCAACTAGCCGTTATTGGTATTTAGATAATCTGCATAAAGATCATTATGAAGTTTTTAATGCACAGGGCGAACATATTGGCATTGCGAATTTACAAGGAGAGATTGATTCTTCTAAAAAAGAAAAAGGCAGACGGATATTGGTGAATTAAAGCAATTTATAGAACACAAATTAGAATATCGATCTTGTGTTTGACAGCCTTCATTTGAACTTTTATGGGTATTTTTGGAGGTTGTTTTAACAACAATATAATATCCCACACTGCCATCATTGAGAATGACTCAGATTTTTTTACCCTTCGTGCCGTCAGAAAACCTAAAATTATCATAAACTAACAAAGTACCGGGAATCATAAAAAATTCACCTTCTTGATGTGCTTGGCTCAGTTCGCTGATAACTTCTTTTTCCCCCGAAGTTAAGACATATTCATAAGGAATTAACTGTTGTTTTTTACCTTCTTGAATATAGACACGTTGCCAAGGTTGATGTTCTAAATGACTGGCTTCTATGATTTCTTCAGCGGAAGTTTCAAAGTATTGAGTCGCTAAATCTGCCATCAGACGCAATTCGCGTTTGCTAAAATAACGGTTGTCAAATTCGGCAATGGGTTGGATAAAAAGCATCAAACCATTTTTGATTGGAATGGGCTTAAATTGAACGCAATTGAGCATATCAGGTGCCGGTACGTCAAATTCGGCGTATAAATCTACCGGCACAGGGCCCATGGGCCAGGCGTAGTAATTCAAGCCAGTTACACAGCGCCCAATTTGTTTATAATGTTCAAAATCAAGGAAATACATTAGTTTAAATAGTTTAACCTTGCCGCATTTTTGTGTATTTTGAGCAAAATAAACCATGACATTAATCAGTTTTTCACGCTGATGATTGATTAAACCGTGATTGTTGTGTTCAAGCATCTTATTAATTTCAAATATAAAAAAAGATTAAAACCATAACGACAAGGATTGTATATAAGAAGGGATTAAAACCTATAAGTTCAATGTGATTATCTCATTAAATAGGCGGATTTAAACCGGGCCCACGCTCTAATCCTTTATTATATACAATCCTTGTAGTTAGGGTTTTGATTCTCATGATTGAACTGATTAACGCTGATCAGTATGTATTCTTAGCTCGAAGCGCGAAGCGTGATTAAAAAAATAAACGCAAAAGACGCTTCAGTCGGCAAAAGACGCTATTGATATATCATCCAGCATCCAGCTTAATTGTGTGGTGCTATATTTTGATTTAATTCAAATGGTGGGCAACAAAAACACGTTACAAAATAACTACAATTTCATAAACAAAATCATGTTTCATTGTGTACTTTACGAACCGGAAATTCCACCCAATACGGGTAATATCATTCGCCAATGTGCGAATACGGGTGTCTTATTGCATTTGATTCATCCGTTGGGTTTTGAATTAGAGGATAAAAAACTGAGGCGTGCTGGATTAGATTATCATGACTTGGCGCGTGTTCAAGAGCATGAGTCTCTTAGCGCGTTTTTAGAAAGTGTGCAACCAGCCCGTTTATTTGCTTGTTCAACTAAAGGAAAAACCTGTTACGCTGAGCAACGTTATCAGGCAGGTGATGCGTTTTTATTTGGCCCTGAAACGCGCGGTTTACCAGAGACTGTTCTTGATAATTTACCGCATGAACAGGTGATACGGATTCCGATGCGGCCGGGGAATCGGAGTATGAATTTAGCTAATGCGGTTGTTGTGATTCTTTATGAAGCTTGGCGGCAATTAGAATTTAGATTGTCGCCATAACACTCATTTCAATAAAAGAAAATAAACGCGCTTTGACGCTAAAGACGCTAAAGACGCAAGAGTATTCAAAATGCTTTTGCGCCTTAGCCCAAGCTTATTTATTTTATTGACTTACTGTATGGGTATTTAGCCGTAATTCGGTTTTGCCAGTGCCATTCGCACCAACAAAGACATATCGACTTTATAACTTATTTATAATTTGCAACAGCAAAATAAATCATTTATTCTCGTTATAACCGATTTTGGGGAGGGGAGGGCGAACACGCAGGTTCGCCCCTACAAAATTAATTGGGGTAACTGCGGAATTCGGAATTACCTCTCAAAATAATTATATTATGTAGGGATAAATCCTTTATGGTTGCCTTTAACTTAATGGTATTGAACCTGAGGTTGGGAACGAGGTAAGTTTCCCCACCCTACCTGACTCATTTATTTCGATATGACGAAATG
>QNEL01000279.1 GCA_003645185.1 Candidatus Parabeggiatoa sp. nov. 3 | reverse complement strand
GCCCGCCCCCGTATAAATTCATAAGCTTCAACTAAAAAAGGATCAATGAGTATACCAAATTTTACCTTTGAATAACGAAGATACATATCTAACTGAAAACGTGCGCTGCCATCAATGCGTGTACTAGCGGATTTGACTTCAATTAGAAAATTGATGTCTCTACTACGATCTTCTATGAAAAAATCTGCGGTACTTGGAGCATGTTTTTTGTCAACTTTGGAAATGACTATCGGAAATTGTGGATACCAGTGGGAGAAATCACTCCTTTTTGGTAATCCTGCCTCTTCTAGTATTTCTTGAACTAAGTGTAGGGAGACATAAGCTTCATTGTCCCAGTCTGAAGATAAAAGCATGTTGTTTACCGGTTTAACGTAAGGTGAGCAATAGTATATACTTAGCATCGTCATAAGGTCGCTATTATTTTACAGACACAGCTCAAGTCAGGTGGCTTTTGACTAACAGCTTCGCTGGCCTTCGGCTCACGCGCTACGTTGCGCTTCGCTTCACCGCGCGCGTGAAATAAAGTTGCGCGCAACTTCTCCGTGTGAAATGGTGGACAGTATAATACTATAGAAAAATACGATAATCCACTTCGAGGGCTTCTGCAAACTTTTATGCTATTTCTTTACTGATTGTTCGCTTACCATTTTCCAGATGTGTCGCTGCGGAATCCCCGTCATTTGACTCAATTGCTGTTGAGTCTTTTCTGCCATCTTTCGAGTTTCTTTAAGGGAAATACTTGCAATCATCGCATCGCTGTACTCAGGAAAAGCATTTCGCCAAGGGATTGCTTTTGCGCCAAGTGTTACGTTTGTTGGTTCAAAACCAATTTGACGCATTATTTGAATAATGTCATCCCATTTTTCTCTATGTATTTTAAAACAAACTTGAATTGTATCATTCCCTAGCGGGGAAATATTAACTTGGCTAGTCATATTATGTACCAGCTCTATTTTTCCTAGTCATCCATGATCATCTATCCTTGTAATTCGCTCTCCGTTGATAACTCAAAAACCGAGTTGCAACTGGAATCCTGGATGGGCTGTCTCATCCGAACGGCCACTTGTAATCCAAGCGACTTAATGGGGGATGCTGGTCAAAAGTCCCTAGACTCAAGGCCTAATAAAATTCACATCCAGATTAACCTAATCTTGATGCGAATTTGCAACCTCTGATTTGCAGAGCCCCTCATATCCATGACACCGTCATGGTGTCATCCAAACTAGATGACAATTATTTATTAATATTTGATATAATTTAAAAAGTCAAGTATTAAAATAGATTAGTCTTAAACGGCACTTAAATAAGTAACTTTGATTAGGTTTGAGTAAGAAATCAAGTGCTAGCATATGCACCATGTGCTTAGATTTTTGGGGTAGTTATTTCATAAGGATAATTTATTTCTACTTAAACATATTTAACATAACTCATTGATTTATAAGGAAGAATAAAAATGGTGAGCTAATAAAATCAATTGAAAGCTGTCATAAGACAAAGTAAAACTATTATTATAATATCAGTCTATCTGGTTGTGATACTTGAATGGCTAATGATTAAATTTTAATTGTTAATCTATTATCAGTTATATGAATAGGAGAATGCCACTTCGTTATTCGCTAGGTTCAATCAATATCAAAGTCAAGAGAGATAAAATTTATTAGCGTTTAAATCTATTACACCATTTAGGTTGTCTACTTTAAGTGAGGTAAAAGGTGAATTGTTTATGGAATTTGAATGGGATAAGAACAAAGCAGCGGCGAATTTATCGAAACACGATGTTTCATTTGAAGAGGCTAAAACTGTCTTCAGTGATCCGCTTTATGTTGACTTTTATGATATCGATCATTCAGATGATGAACATCGGTATATTATCGTTGGCCAGTCACAGCAAGATCGATTATTGATTGTCTCATACACAGAACGAGAATATGCTATTCGATTAATTAGCGCAAGAGAAGCAACACGAAGAGAGCGAGAAACTTATGAAAAAGCTTAACACAGAAATGGATGACGATCTCCGATCTGAATATGATTTAAGCAGTTTGCGAGTGAGGAAGGTTGGCCCTGAACGGAAAAGTTTTGGCGGCTCAATTGTGCAGTTAGAACCGGATGTTGCTGAAGTCTTTCCGAGTTCTGAATCAGTCAATGAGGTGCTACGATTTTTGATTAGAGTTACCAGAGAACAAAAGCTGGCTTTCACAACTGCCAAAGGCAATGTATCACTGCCATTAACTTAAGGGCATTCGTGGTGGCATGTCCTACAAAATATGTGGCTTGAAGGGGCTTTTGGGCTTTGGGTGGGCGCATTTCCATTTTCACTGTTATTTTTCCATCAATGATAATGAATGCATGTTATTTTGCGGTTAGCTTTTCAAACCCAATTTATTTTGCGGTTAGCTTAGGCCGATTCCCAAAAAAAGGGTCATTATCAGTCTTGGCTGTCGCAAAATAAATTTGGAACGAAAATTGTGCCTTCGCAAAATACAATTAATTGTGCCTTCGCAAAATAAATTTGGAACGAAAATTGTGCCTTCGCAAAATAAATTTGGAACGAAAATTGTGCCTTCGCAAAATAAATTTGGTTTGAAAATCTTCCCTCAACAGTACAACCTGGGATAATCTTGATGTGATGTGATCGGTGAGATCACTAAAGCGTTTGAAAGTTGGCAACGGTGTCATAAATGGGCCCTAGTATGGATAGCACTACCCAGCCTAGTAATATGCCTAAAATAACAGTCATCACGGGTTCTATCAAAGTTTGGATTTTGTCTATGGATTCTTTGACTTCGCGATCATAAAAGTAGCTGACATTGAGTAGGGCTTCATCTAAGTCTCCTGTGCTTTCGCCTACTGTTACCATGCGTAATACTAGCGGTGGAAATAAATGCACTCGTTCAAAACTTTCACTGATACTCACGCCTTCGGCAATATGCTCACTCACTTGTTGTAAAGCATTTTCAATCACGAGATTGCCTGCCAGTTTTTGGCACAGACGTAGACTGTCTAATACGGTGACGCCGGAGGCATAGAGTAGCGCAAAAAAGGTGGCAAAGCGTGCTAATATCATTTTTTCTAATATGGGCCCTATAATCCACACGCGCAATTTCAATCGATCTACGAATAATTGAAAAGGGGGACTGATTTTGAGTGCGGCTTTGAATGCGAAGAAGGCTAATACGGGCGTTATCAGTATGATATGCCAGTAGGATTTAAAGATATTAGAACTGGTAATCAGGATTCGGGTGTGTAGGGGGAGTTCTCCTTGGGTAACGTTTTCAATAAAAACAATTAATTGGGGTACGAGATAGATCATTAAGAAAAACAGGGCAATCAGAATAATGGTGCCCATGAAGGCTGGGTACATTAATAGTTTTTTTGTTTTAGCAATCATTTCATCTTGCCATTTCAGCGTTTCTGTCAAATGTTTAAATATGGTACTTAATTTACCGGTTTCTTCTCCTGTACGAATGAGACTGACAAAAACTTGATCAAAAATTTCTGGAAATTCAGCTAAGGCATTGGATAAATGTACACCGCCTTCTATATTTTCAATGAGACTGGATACGACTTCTCGAAATCGTGATTGTGGTAGGGTATCGCGCAAGTCGCCTAAGCCGTCTAGTAGGGGTACACCGGCACGGGTTAAATTTTCCATGTGAAAGCAAAACGTAATCAATTCTTGGCGCGTGACTTTTCCGATTCTAAGATGAGGCGATTTTTGAGTATGGCAGTGGATCATATCTAATCCCATACGTTCTAAACGTGCTTCTAAATCATTGGTATTATTGGCTGTGATTTTACCTTGAACAATCATACCTTTATTGTCCATGGCTTTATAAAAAAATTGCTGAGACATGTTTTCAGTTATCAGTTGTAGGGTGGGTAACGGGTTTTTGTTGCCCACCATTCCCATTCTTGTAGGGTCGTGTTTTTGTTGCCCACCATTCCCATTCTTGTAGGGTCGTGTTTTTGTTGCCCACCATTCCCATTCTTGTAGGGTGGGTAACGTGTTTTTGTTGCCCACCATTCCCCTAAAGCTATAAGCTAAAAGAACAAAACCAGCATTAACCATTAATTAGTACACTGCCTTCTCTCCCTCTGGGCGACGCTTAAAACGTTTATAACTCCATTGATATTGTGTGGGGCAATGTTGTATACAGTGTTCTATGCCTTGATTGAGGGCACGTACTGCAATTTCTAAATTGTCTGCTGCAATGTCTACTGGTGCGGGTAAAAAGTGGATATGAAATCCTTGTGGTAAACGTTCTGCATAAGTGAATATGACAGTTGCACCGGTTTTTCGCGCTAAACGAGAGACTAAAACCATTGTGTAAGCAGGTATACCAAAAAAGGGGGCAAAAATGCCGCTACCGGCTTCATTGGGAACTTGATCGGGTAAAATGCCGGCAATTTGCCCTTGGTGCAATGCGCGATATAAAGCACGGACACCGGTTTTGTCTGTTGGGACAAAACGTCCGCCGGCCCGTTCACGGGCACTATGAATTAAGTCTTGTAGGCCGCTCAATTTGGGGGGACGATATAAGGCTGTGAGTGGATAATGGTTGGAGGCATAGAGTCCTGCCATTTCCCATGCCCCTAGATGGGGTGTGAGCAGCACGACACCTTTGCCGCGTTGTAAGGCCTCTTGTAAACAGGCCTCGCCACTGACTTGACGTACTAATCCCAATACGCGATCTTTTGGCCAGAGCCATAATGCGCCAAGTTCGCTAAAGGTTTTACCGGTTTCAATGAGATTTTGTTTGACTAAACGCGTTTGCTCTTCATTTGATAATTGAGGAAAACACAGTTGGATGTTGATGCGAGTGACTTGGGTAATGCTGAGTTGTGGATAGTGTGCGGCGATCCGCCCTAATAGGGTGGCAATACGATGCACTGGGGGCAACAAAGCGAGTAAGTGCAATAAGCCTTTAAGGATTTTTGATTTTGTTGATTCTTTCAAGGTATTGACTGATTCTGAAGGGGCTTTTTTGGAAATGTATACTGCGCGGGCACACCAACTTTTAGCTTTAAGTTTCCCAATTGCATTACGTGCAAAATCGATCATAAAAATATTAAAACGCACAACCCTGAAGGGGTTTTCAGGCTAAAGTACAGCGAAGCGAAACTTTAGCCTGAAAATGTGAAACTTCGTTCCGAGCGTAGCGAGATCATAGCCCCAGGTGGCAACCTGGGGTTGCCAAAAAGTTTTTCAGGCAAATGTTTCGCTCCGCGAAACATTTGCCTGAAAGTTTGTTCCCGCGCCGAGTATAAACGGGTGATTTGTTCGCGCCTAATGTTAGGCGCGAAATGTGTTATAAAATGAAAGTAAGTAGGTACGCAAAAGTTTATTAACATTTTGTCGTTGCGTGGTGGGCAGCAAAAACACGCTACCCACCCTACAGAAATAAAAGATTTATGCGTACCTACTTATTACAAATATAACGACTCATTTTTCATTTTTGATGAGTTGTGTACGTGCTATTTTGAGTAATAATAATACTGGAAAAGCGCCGTGCATGAATAAATCAAAAATGTCAATAGGGCGACTTAATGTCCCTTGAAACAGCATTCTTATTTTTTCAACCAAATGAGGTTCGGGAACAAAGGGGGCTAAGCCTAAAGTGAGCGCACCGACGATAACGACTTCCCAAGGCATATTGTCTAACCAACGCATAGATATAATCCATAAAAGTATTGATATATCAACATTATATATAGAGTAAGTAGGTAAACAAAAGTTTTTTTAACCTAATTTCTAAGTACAGAACAAAAATTGATAAATTTTGTAGTGATCAATAGGATGTGAAACAAAAAATGAGGCTTTGAAAAACTTGATAGAACGCTGATTGCACTGATTGTCATGCTGATTAATATTAATCAGAAGGCTGGTGGGCAGCAAAAACACAGCCCTACAGAAAATGTTAAAATTATTAATGCGTACCTACTTAAAGTAAATTAAACCTATTTAACACAACTCATTGATTTATTTGGAAAGCTTATTTTGCGACTTTGAATATAACTAATCAAGCACTTTAATTAAGGTGGGCAACAAAAACACGTAGGGAGCCCTACAAGAAAGAAATTTATTTTTTGGGTATGCCTTAATTCAATCTGTATAATGTCTAAAGAAATCACGCTTCGCGCTAATAAGAATGCTAAGAGCGTGTTTTAAAAGTCCCAAAATCAATCACTTATACAAATGACAGATCACTTCATTAGAAATAACGTAGTTAAGTCAAGTTTTAAAACGGGCTCGATGCGACGTTTGTAGTAGGCGCGAAAGCGACTTTTGTTTGTAGTCGTATTTGAAAGCGACTTTCGTTTGTAGTAGGCACGAAAGCGACTTTTAGAAATAATTGAAAACAAGCACTTGTTATCAACATCATTTTTTGTTAAAAATGGCGGCCCACTTTTTGAGTCAATTTTTTTCGCCAGTGGCGAATAGTCTTATATAAAATAAGGATAAATATTATGTCTAGAGTTTGTCAGGTAACAGGAAAACGGCCTATGACGGGGAATAACGTTTCTCATGCCCATAACAAAACTAAGCGTCGTTTTCTGCCGAATCTGCATATTCATCGTTTTTGGGTGCCCAGTGAAAATCGTTGGATCAAATTGCGTTTAACCCAAAAAGGTATGCGTATCATTGATAAAAAAGGTATTGACACGGTATTGGCTGACATGCGTGAACGGGGTGTTAAAATCTAATATTCGATGTTCAAGTTTTTGCGCGCAAAAACTTGAACATCGAATGGATTTTATCAATGAACAATGAACACAAGGCTACGAGTCATTGACCAAAGTTTTTTTCAGGGTTTGAATCAATGAATTCTTAGCGAGTTCAATGACTTGATAAACGGTTATTTTTTGACTTTTCCCCTTGAATCTTAAGGGGGCTAAAACTTGAGCCGTTATGCTATTTTGTACATGAGCATAGGTGTTGGCACCTATTAGCACTTCATCTGGTTTAGCATGGCTACATATCCGTGAGGCCACATTGATAGTATCCCCTATGGCTGTGTATTGATAATGCCACTGTGCGCCGATATTGCCGACAACGGCTATGCCGGTGTTAATGCCCACGCCAAAATGCAGTGAAGGGATCAGATCATCAGAATTTTGTTGATAAAGCGCCATCATGGCTTGTATTGTCAAACCGGCTTGCACGGCGCGTTGGGCATGATCGGGTTGTTCGTTTGGTGCATTAAAAATCGCCATGACAGCATCACCCATATAATTGACGACGACACCCCCGGATTCAGCAATGGCCGTGGTGGCGATATCCAAACACACATGCAACATTTCAATGGTTTGATTGGGGCTAAGTTGTTCGCTGATACTGGTGTAATTACGCAAATCTGCAAATAGGGCCGTGACTTCGCGTTCTTCGCCTCCCAATTTCGGTACGATTCTTTTTTCCATCAAGGCTTTACCCACTTCTCGTGGGACATAATATTGCAAAATAAATTCAAGGCGTTGATTGGTTTCGTTGAGTGTGTGTTTTAACAAACTTAATTCGTTACGTTGCTGCGTTAAAGTTTGTTGCGTTTGGGCCCAAGCGGTAGTATCGGCTAAAATGACTAACAATTGCGGGTTGGCATCAAAGGATGTGGTGGGCGCATAGCGTAATAAGGTTAAGTTGAGATAACAAAGCCCATCATCGGGTAAAGTCCGATTAAGATTTTCCAATTGAAAATGGGGTAACACGCCATCAAGGATGTCTTGTAAAATATCCTCACAACCATTTAATTCTGGAATGAAATCTAGTAACGGCAATGGCGTTGGCAAGTCTTGTGTATCAAGAAATACCGTTAGTTCACCACCATAATGCAGTATGGTTAAGTGATGATCTACAATCGCATAACCGATTTTTTGTTCACTGAGCAATAATTGTAGCAGGGGGGGACAGTTTTTTTCTGTCAAGAGACGCATAGCATTCGTATTTTTCATTTTAACAAGGGCCTTCTCCCTCAAAACAACCTTAAGTCAGTCATGGGGAAAACGGTTATTGGGTATTGGTGTATTGTTTTTTAGTTTTTAGTTTTTACTCATAAGAATTTATACTGATTTAATGACAATGAATAATTATCAATTCTTTGCCCCAGTTTTTGCGCGCAAAAACTGGTTTGTTGAAGCGCGTTGTTTAGCTGTACTCTTCGCGCGTGGAAAACAATTCATCAATGTTCAATGAACCGTTCTCAATAGCTTGATATTTTTGATATTTTGTGAACAGCACCGATTATCGAACAAACTATGGAAAAAACGATTGTGATAAGGATTGTTAGGCATAACTAGCGGTAACCGATTTTATAATTGCTAACTTGAATTAAACCGTTTAAAATCTTTAAATGAGTTGCATTTCACGCTTTCACGCGTGAAAAAGTATTTCGCGATAAAAACTTGTTAAGTGAAATTGTATTAGTATATATCTAAATTGCACATTAATTGAGTATGGCTTGGGTGCGATTAAAAGTGCGGGGGTTATTAAATTAAGTTATTAAATTAAGCAATTAAGCCCAAGTCAGGTGGTGGTGACTAACCTTTCACTTAATAAGTTTTTTAAGCTAGACTAGACAGTCTATTTGGGATGTTCCCCCACACTTTTAATCGCACCCGTATGGCTTGCCACCATACCCTTTAAGCTTATGGCTAAAGCGCATTGCGCTTCAAGAACAAAACCCTTACGGGTTGTACTGTAGCTTCGATGGTTTATTATCAAAGAGGCTTTCGCGATGAATTTGATAACTGATTTAGCGTAGCCCACCTTCGGTTCCACGCAAAAGGTGGAATTGATAACTGATTTTCATACGGAGAAGTTGCGCGCAACTTTTGCGTGGAACTGATAACTGATAACTGATAACTGATAATTGATAAAACCTTTTTTCAAACTCTTTAAAGATTTTATTTTCCCCTTGCCCGATACTATTAAGACACCTACCCGCATCCCACGTCCAGAGCATAGCTTATCGCGTCGCAATATCAGTAAAGCGGCACTTAGCGTATTATATCAACTACATACCGCGGGTTATCAAGCATTTCTAGTTGGCGGCGGGGTGCGTGATGTATTGTTAGGACGTATCCCGAAAGATTTTGATGTGGTAACCAATGCTCAGCCTGAACAAGTGAAACGCTTATTTCGTAATTGTCGCTTGATCGGACGACGTTTTGTGTTAGCTCATGTGCGTCTTTCTAAAGAAATCGTTGAAGTGGCCACCTTTCGCGCTCACCACGATAAAGGCGGTGGTGGTGTGATGGAACAGGGGCGCATTGTACGCGATAACGTCTATAGTAATAGCCTTGATGACGATGCCTTGCGGCGCGATTTTACGATCAATGCGCTTTACTACGATATCAGCGATTTTTCCTTACTTGATTATGGAAATAGCTTGGCCGATCTAGATGCCAGGGTGATACGTTTAATGGGGGAGCCAACGCAGCGCTATCAAGAAGATCCGGTGCGGATGTTACGAGCAATACGCTTTTCGGCGAAACTGGGTTTTACTATTGAGCCACAGACGGCCGAGCCGATTTATGAATTAAGTGGTTTACTGGCGGCTATCCCCCCGGCACGTTTATTTGAAGAAGTGCTTAAACTGTTTCTGAGTGGACACGCTGTACAATCTTATGTACAGTTGCGGCACTATGACATATTTAAACAATTATTCCCTTACACGGATATGTGTTTGGATGATCCCCATGCGTTGGCGTTAATAGAACAGGTATTCCATAATACCGATAAGCGGTTGGCCGACAATAAACCTGTGGCCCCCGCTTTTTTATTAGCGGCCTTGTTGTGGCCTCCCATATCGCGTTTAGTGCCAGAGAAGCCTATTAAAGGATTTAATCAACAAGAAGTGTTGTTGGAGGCTTGTCAACATGTTTTAGGAAAGCAGCAACGGCATGTTGCCATTCCGAGACGTATTAGCGTGTTGATGCAAGAAATTTGGTTGCTACAGAACCGCTTAACGCGACAGCGCAAAGCGAAAAAAAAGAGTTTAAGTGTGCTAGAGCATCCTCGCTTTCGTGCGGGCTATGATTTTTTGCTACTACGTGCCAGCGCAGGTGAACAAGAGATGGTGAGTGAAGTCGAATGGTGGACAAACTTTTTAAACAGTGACACCAAAGGCCGTGAGTCATTACTCGCAGGCGGCAGCCCCGCTTCTACTCAAAAACGGCGACGGCGTAAAGCCAAAACCGAGTGAGGTAACTCCAAAAAATTTAATTTAATATTTAATATTTAATGTGATCTATTTATTTTGAATTGCCTTATGAATTGTGAAAAAATTGAATAGTTACCTAACCAATAGTATTTAATAGTATTGTATGGAACTAACAGGCGGCTAATAATTAGCAGAAGTTAGATAGGTTATAACACCTTTAAATGTTCAATCCAGTTTGAAGCTCTGTTG
>QNEL01000278.1 GCA_003645185.1 Candidatus Parabeggiatoa sp. nov. 3 | reverse complement strand
CCGTCCACAATGACATTGCCATCCATTTTTATCGGTGGCGCTTGTTCTCCCATATTCAAGCGATCAATATATCTCTGAATAGCTGGTAGTGACACGGCATTTTGCGTGGTTTGGGTTAGATCACCGGTGAGTGCTTTCTTAATTTGTTCTAAGTACCCGTTCATAAATTCTTCAAAAAGAAAATGAATAAAAACAATCGTTTTCGTCGTCAATATACCGAAAAACTTATGGATGGGTACTTAGCGTGACTTTTTCTTTAATGGATTGTCCCTCTTTTAGAATAAGTCGCTGTTTTTTTGCTTTGAATGGATCGTAAAGGCGATAAACCTATGCCCATCAAAATATGAACCAAGATGGGCGCAAGGGTGGTGATTTTGGATGGAAGACAGGTTGGTTTGTCCTGATGTTTCGTGAGTAAAAGGAACGGGTGCGATTAAAAGTGCGGGGACACACCCACCTAGCCAACAGCTTAAGTCACCTAAAGGTGACTAACAAAACACAAAATTTATAACAGTGGACAGTCAATTTGCGCTTTTGGCTTAAAAATCTCGCTAGAGATAGGTTTAGTCACCACCACCTGACTTGAGCTTTTAGACAACTGCTTTAGCTGTTGGCTCAATGGCTGCGTGGAAAGCACCCTACACATATCTATTAACCTCGCTGGGAGGCATCCTACATTACTATTCTAATAAAACAACTCAATCACTAATGAACGTAAGTTGGATATAACGATGAAACTCTACTCATCCTACGTTTGCTAATCCTTGTTGGGTATTTAAGGAAGTCTTCTCTGTTTATTGGTTTTCCTAATTCATTGGGATTTTTGGTACGACACCTAGAGAGCAAATACTCTGACAACTTATTAACAAAATCAGCATCATAGACATTTGTCTTAGAAGCATACTCAATGACTTGTTTGACAACATCGTAACGAGCTTCGCACAACGCACCAGGCGGAAACTCATTTTTTTGTTGGTACGCATGCCAAGCAACATAAGCTATTGCAGTGGTTATAGTCACCCAAGCAGATACCATAGTTTCATCAGCTTCCTGCTCATGAATCAAAAGTCCTTCTTCGGCTTCATTCATAAGATATTCATTCAGTACGTCGGCACTAACACTTGCATTATTTTGCCATGCCCAAGCCGTTTTTATGGCCTCGATAGCGAGTAAATATCCATCATAATCATTTTTAATGTCACTGATTATATGCTCTGCTATACCTAAAACATAAGCCACACGCGCTCTTATCGTTACCGTTTCAACAAACTGGTTTAGGGTATCACTCATAATTTTTCTCCAATCAAGGATTAGAGTTATACTCAACGAGGCGATAAACTTTTGCCTGAAAAACTTTTTTTTAAATGACTTTAAGGAATTGTATTTCACTTAAGAAGTTGCGCGCAACTTCTTAAGTGAAATGGTGGGTAACGTGTTTTTGTTGCCCACCAAATTGATCTGAAAAAGTTTTTCACTTAAGAAGTTTTGCGCGCAAAACTTCTTAAGTGAAAAGTTATGCCCATGTGCAGTATAGGTGACTTTATTGGGCCAAGTGTCGCATCTGGTAAGCCAGCCAATTTTCTAACTTTAGGTGACGCACCCTCAAACGTTATATTCTGCAAACCAGGTATATCCGTTTTTGCAATCCCAATGGTATGTATGTCATCAGCCAAAACGCCAATTTTTTGTCGAAATGCATTGAGTTCAGCTTTGCCAAGTGCTCGTTTTTTTGGAATGGCTTTAGCAGTATTCTCAGGCGCTTTTTGTTCACTTCCACTTTTATCTGGTAGCATCCGATTTTCCTCTTCAACCATAACCATAAGGCATGGTAATTTCTTGAAATTGTTGCTCATATAAACCAATGGTTTGCCGCCACAACCAAATCCTAACTGGAATCCCCGCAAGAATACTGATAACGGCAGTTTCCAAATAGATTTTAGGTGTGATGGTATGGAGCGATAACGATTTGAATGGGTGGGAGAGGCGACAAGCAGAAGCTCATCAAAAAGGGGAATGTTTCTGTTATCTTGGTACAGGTGATATACAATCGCCTGATGATACCAATATGGGCGCAAGCGTGGTTATTTTGTCAAACAGATTAGTTTTTTTGATGTTTCGTGAGCAGTTCGTTTTTTATCCAATAAGTTCACGGTAAAATGAACAATCGGGTAGCATACGATAATGGTGATAGTTCGACATTGTTCCTCTGTAGGGCGTATAAGCGACAGCGTCATACGCCATCACCATGCCTCATCGCATTATGCCATCCACAAAGGTGCATAACGCTTCGCTTATGCACCCTACAGCGGTATGCGCCGTACACGGTACGCGGTGAACGGCTACGCTGGCTTATTACAAAGTCATTAATCGTTGCTGTTGCAAAGGTGCATAAGCCTTGATATCGAATACTGGTACACCTAGTGTTAGGAAAGATCGTTCTAGCGCGGCTGCTTGGCGTTGCGGTTGAGTGCCGTGAATGAGAACGCTATCAAGATTAGGTTTAGTAATGGGATAACCAGCCAGATAGCGAGTTCCAGGGCTAAACCTCAAAGTCTGTTGTTCCCACCATGCTTGGATTTTATCAGGAGCAGGCCACGGCCAATCGCGTTCGTTGGGATGACGATACAAATCCTCTTTTTGCTCTGCCGAAGCATTTGTTTTTTTGTCATCAATTTCAGGGAGTTCCCTGTCTAAGTCTTCTTCCATGATGTCAACGCCAGTCAATCGGGAAAAAGCATAGCCGGCTGTACGTGCATACAATGGGTATTCCATTGCGCGGATGATGAACGGTACAAAATCTGAATATCCCGCCCATGCGACGCACTGGCATTGCAGGTGTGTGGAAAGCTCGGATTCTAGAATTTCCGTGATGGCTTTTTGCGTTTCTTTAGGCTTACCCGCACGTAGGTAGAGTTCAAGGGCATTGGCACGATATGGCCCATCCTCATTCCTTATTTTGTTAAGGAGTGAGAAAGCCTTTGCATTACCTAACAGGATTCCGGCGCGAATTGCGTGGAAACGGATATCAAGCAATTCGGCATCATATAGCCTCGCAATCTCGGATGCCCAAGCCGTATGACGCTGATTGCCGGCAATGTCGAGCAGACGGGTGAGTACCACGGGATGGGTTTGCGTGCGTAGGTGTTGCGGTTTATTACGCAAAGTTTCTGGGTCTGCATCTGCGTATAAAGCCCCGAAAACGGCACGGCGTATCGCTGGATTTTCATGCTCTCGCCATTGTGCAATTCGTTTGTTTGTAGTATGGACAGTGAGCCAACGAATCGCGTACTCCAACTCTTCGGCACGGGCAAGATCGTCGCCAATTGCAGCTATTGTTGTGCCTAGCAATTCGTTGTCTTCAAACATTAAGCCGAGAATGGCCCCGATAAATACGGCCCCCCAGTCTTCAAAGTCCAAATCTTCGTGCAGACATGCGCCCGCTTGCTTTGCAATGCGAAGTGCATCAATATAGGTGTCCAAAATTTGGTCAGAATGAAGCAGATCGGACAGAGTAAACTGTAAACCCTGAACAGCCTCAAAGCGCTGATGCCATGCGAAGGGGGCATCTGTCATTAACTGTTTCCAGATTGGTGGTGAGAATATTGATTTATTAGATGACATTATTAATTTGTTCCTTTTGCATCAATTAGTACAATCTCTGCCAAGTGTCACCATTATATACTACTACTTGCTCATCTCCCGCTAAGAGAAGTAGCTCTCCGTCTGTACTGAAGCAACGTAAATGAGAAGGGCAAAGTATGCCTCCATGCTGTGGTAGTTCAGGCAGAGACCCCCATAAATCCACTGTTGACTCATCAGCACCTGCTTGAACCAAAAATTTTTTGATACGATCGTTCAGTAAAGGTTCACCAAGTTTTACTTCTTCCGGATAGAATATGTTAATGCTCGGGCTACGTTTAATGCGACCTTCAGTATATTCATAAACTCCTTGCTCCGCTGCTATATACAAGCGATCTTTATACCAAGTCATATCTATGACATTTGTTGAGAGCATTCCATCCTCTGGTATTAAACCATATGGATCTGGTCTATCTATAATTTGCCATTCGTCTTCCCTGCCTTCAATGACCATACCATTCCTTCCGCCAATATAGACTTTTCCATTAGGGGCGCAGCATAAAGCTTTCATATCTTCATTTGTAGGACAATCAATGGTTCTCCATTGTTCACCGTTATAGTGATAAAGGTGGCCATTATTACCACAGGCATATATGTCATTAAGGTCAAAGCCACCAATGTCATAAAAACTTAAAAATCGGTTTTTTTGTTCATCATTTAAACTGTCCACGTCATTGCCGTACAGACAGGTCCAATTATTCGGGCCTTCACGCCTGAACACTGTTCCTACTGTGCCAACTATAAACGCAGCGCCGTCAATCTCCCGAACACGATTGACATAGGTTCGATGGATCAAGGGGATTCGTTCTTCGATATTAAAGTCAACATCACTTGTCACACCTGTTCGTGTAACAACTTGTCCCTTCTCATCAACCGCAATAAAAGTATGATAAGGTGCTGGCAATACGCAAGTCATTGGATGGCAAAAGTTCCCAAATCCTACATAGCCCCATTGTTCTTCTGTTTCAGGGTAAAAAAAACCAATTCTACACATGGGTTTTGCATCTTCGTCAAAGTCATCATAATGGTTTTCAAACAATATATATATGCATTTATTACTTCCAATACAACTAGATATAATATAAAAATCTTCCATTTCTTTGTATATTTCTGGATTCATAATGTTTCTCCTGATTAGAAGTAGCAAGCCACAAATATTAAATATACCATAATAATTTTATTATCATGCACTTATATCAATACAGTCGCCAACAGAATAAGGACTCATGCGCCTTTCGCGCTTTTTGCAAAAATAACCGAGCGGCTTGATCTCATTAGCAATATAATAACAACATAAAAAATATATAATTTGGCTAAGGTATTGCTGAATTTGGGTGTGGCTACTTTGAGACGACGCACAACACAGGGTGACAAAAAAAACTATAAAAAATCAATTAGTTATTTTTTTAGTGCTTGAAAGTACGTGGAATGGTAAGTTCCATAACCCATTGATTTTATTGAACAGTAGTTATGAAGTAGCCGCGCCCTATTGATATTTCTCATCAATTGTTAATAACATGATTTATTGTAATTTATAATTACAATATTATTTGACCTAACATTTTTTTAAACAGCTTCTTTATTGAAGAATACTAAGATGTAAGTTATTTATTTTTACTTTTTATTTCTTTTGTTTCTAGTCTTTTTTGTAAGAAGATGTTTTGTAACGAATTTGAACGTCCCTGCCATCGGGAGCTGTTAGTTTCTTTATGCTCCGATCTATCTTTTGCGGCGGTGGAGTTGTATTTATTGGAATTTTCTTCTTAGCAGGCGTTATTGTGGTAGTGGAGTAGCCTAAGTTGTTATCTTTTTTTGTAAATTTTGGTGGAATCTTGCTACTACCACTATCCCTATATACCTCATCACTTATCCCGTCAACAGCTTTAAGTTCTGATTTTTCAGAAGAACATTTAGCAGTGTTAAGGTGATAGTTGTCTAATTGTGCTGCAATACAAGCGCGTTTACACTGAGGAAATATTTCTTCAAAGGAATCTAGAGCTATATCCCTGGCTAATTCATAGCTAATTGTACCTCTCTTGTTTCCTAGCAATTGAATTTTCTGTTTAAAGACATCTCTAAATTTATGATGTATATTTTGGTGGCTGCCACCTAGACTATGACCTGTCCCTTCAACACATACGCAGGGAGCTTTGCCATATTTATAATCTTTGCAATCATAAGGATTGGTAAACATCGAGCCAGGTATGACATGGTGTGCTGTTTGCCCGAAACAGCAACCAGTATTCTTCTTATTATGGCTCCCAATGTTTGAGTCTGAGTCTGTATCATATTCAACTAACATGCACTTTCGCGCTTTCAGACAGGGGTTTGTTTTGGCTAATCCTGCTTGCAGGTCTGCTATTCCTTTTTGAGTAAGATTGGTGTTTATCTTATTTTTAAACTTTATTAAATCATCAAGATCTTGACGCATTTCACTAATCTTATTGTATAGCTCTGCAAACTCTATCGCTCCTGATAATAAATCATATCCAGCCCATAACCAACCTACTGGTCCCAACCATGCGCGTATCGCAGTTCTTGATATGACCTTTTTAATTCGCTTTACTACTGCCTTTTGAACTTTCTTATCTAGTTTGCTTATTCTCTCCCTTATTCTTTCTATTCTTGTGTCATATGCCTCTTTTAGTCTATCATGCATCTCCTGTAATTGTCTTTGAATTTCCTTGCTGATATCCTTCATATCCGTTATCTGTTTTCCTTTCGTCCTAAATTCCTTTGGTGATGGCGGGTTAAAATTTAAACCTTGACAATTCTCTCTTTTCCATAAACCGTCCGATCCCTTCTCGTAGGCTTGAATTTTTCTATCTATATTCCTCTTTTTAACATTCCTAGCTCTTCTTACGTGTTCATTTTTGTGACATTTCTTATTTATCTCATCATTATGCTCACCACATTCCATCTCAACTTTCTCGTCTATGTACTGCCATGTCCCAGTATTGCATGGGAGAGAAGCATGGTTATGAGTCATTAAGTCCATATGCCTACAGACATTAAACCCTTCAACCTTGACATCCATTGACCACGACGCAAAATAAGCCTTGCCTTTAATAGTGTGAGTAACAACCCCCATTCCATAAGCACGGGTAGCTGGTTCATTACCTGTTGAGGTCTTAAAATAACTTTTATTTTTTTGTGCCACCGGCTTACCGGAGATAAAGACCGTTTTAGAGCCATTGGCCAAATCTTTGGCAAAAGCCGTATTGGGATAGGGAATCACAACCGGTCCTGCAAGTGGACCCGGTGGACTCCAGCAAGGGTCAGGAAAACAGGCAACCGATTTGCCATCTGCTACTTTACAAGCCACTTCTAAACCATTAGCAAAGACTTCATTTTTTTTTTGCATTATTTTGACTCCGGTTGATATTCAAGTAAAAAGGCAGAGCGGCGCTCATCGTCGCCACTGAGCATACATAAACAACGGTGTCCGGGGGCATAAGATTTGCGGGCAGCCCAAAACACATGCGCAGTCATAACAGGACCAAAAGCAGCACCAATATTACCAATACTGTCAGCTGGGTGCCAAAGCGCGTGTTCTTGTTTTGGTGGTCTTAATGTACGTTGCAGTGCCAGCGCATCTTCTTCAAAAAAATAGCGTTCTCCATTGATGTTAGCAATACGGTAATCGGTAGCGTGCATATTATAACCTGCTTCTCCAAGAGCTTTATTTATAGCATTTACCATGCCTTCAGCACGGGTAACTTTGCCGCTGCCATATGGTGCTGGTTCTAAACCAAAGCCAATACCTGTGCAGAACAGTCCGGTGGTATCAGCTTTTTCTGCCTCAGTAAGTAACACTGCAGCTGCGGCTTCACCGGGGATAAAACCGTCAGCGTTGTCTTTAGTAATAATACGGCAGTTTTTGCCATAACTGTCGCCGCCATAATAACTTATACAGCTAGCAGTGAGTAAACTGTCCACACCAGCAATCATCACCGCAGACACTTCCTTTGCGTCGAGCAGGGTATGTGCTATGGACAAAACTTCAGCAAAACCTTGTTCCCCCAGTTCCACATAGATAATTTTTTCCTGATAAAAGTAGTCATCCGTAATGATTTCAAAAACACTATTAAAATTATTGACAATATCTGGGTCCACATAAGGTTTTGCGGACTCAGGGAGGCAGATGACTAACTGGATATCTCCGAGTGTATTAGAATCTATTGGACAATTAGCATGTGCATCTTCCATAGCTTGTGTTAACATATAGGCAAGCCGGCTCATACCACGTAATGGGTTATCAGGATCCGCAGATGCTCCATTGATATAGGTATGAGATTGTGAAGGCACATGAAAGTAGCTCCGCTGAAAACAGTCATAACGCAAATGCATAGCAATACTGTTCGCTTCGGCACTCCGCGCTAGCCCACTGACCATGCCAACTGATTGTATTTTTAATCTGGTACTCATCTGTCCTCGTTTTCCTTCATTATAGCTTGATATTGTTTGGCAAAGCGGGTAAGTTCGGATAATGGAACGTATGGTTTATTCATCATATAAGCTCGTTCCCTGCCCGGGGTTGGTTTGCCAATTAAGAGCATCTTGATTTCTTTCGGCCCAAATGGAATGGGCAGGTGTGTACGCCAAACAAAGGAAAATATACCTTTATCTGGTTCTAAAATCAAGGTGTCAATAACCGGACTCAAGGATTCACGATACCCGTCTAGGCGTATCACCGTCATTGGCACCTCCACTTTAGGCAGGGAAAATTGCAGAATGCCGTGCGGACTCAAGTTTACCAGCTGCACCGTTTCGCCGCCTTGCAAATAGGGGATTTGTTGATCGGCCGGGGCGCATTGGTAAAAACGCTCGTCAAAATCGTCGGGCAGATAGGGCGCACGTTGTTCTTGCCATTGCTGGTCGTAGGTACCTGCGTATTTAACCCGTGGGCTCCAGTGCCTACCGATGGGACCGAAACCTTGAGGCGCATATTTGCCGGTGGTTTTTTGAATAGGATTGCCTATTTCTTCGGTATTCGGTACTGGTAAATCTTCTATTTTTGCATCAGGTGTTTTGGGCCAATAGCCAGTACCGATTGGATTGGCTTGGTACATTTTCATTCGTTCTGGGTCAAAGTTATCGGTTCCGCCATAGGCTCGTTCCCAATTTATTGGTAATTGGGTAAACCGAGAGGGCTGAGAGGGTTTGCAGCCAAATATATAGTATGACCAAGTTCGATCACCAATAACATTAAATTGCTTGCGTAATGATGTGCCCACTACTAGTCCAACACGCACACATTCGGTAGGTTCTCCATTTTTAGTATATGCACTGCCATGTAATAAAACATCACAAAACGGCTTAAAAGGGGGATAATCATTCTCAAATAAAGCATAACTGGATGCTGGATCTCCCGCGTAACCATCAGAATTATATGGCTTAGGCTGCTCTGGCACTAATTTTGGACTGGCTTTTGGTTCTGTGGGGATGGTAAATGTCCCTTTGGCAACAAGCACTAGACATGCAGTACCATCTTTTAAACGTCCGGGTGCGTATCCAGCAGCCATTTTGGTCACATTAACTAGATTCATAGGAAATTAATTAATTCTAACGGAACCACCTTTGATACGATTGGCACCATAGGCTTGTGTGGTAATAGTTAAGCCTTTGATGCGTATAGTACCGTCGGCTTCCATCTCTAAACTGGATTGACCGCATTTGAGAATGAGGCTTTCAGTGGTTTCTATGTGTTTATCCGTTTGGGTTTGATCCGTTTGGGTTTTATCCGGTTCCCATAGCAAGCCGATTACCAGCGGTTTGGCTTCGTCACCGTTCTCGAACATCAGGGCGCAACGCCGTCCAATGTCGTCCTGTTCTACGGCGATGAGGGATTGGGCTGGTAAAACTTTATCGGCGTACTTCACAAGCAAACCATGCGCTTGGGAAACATTTTCAATGGTTCCAAAATACGCGCTAGGAAGGGGAGAACTCTGAAGGGCTGGTTTAGCCTGTTTTGCCTTTTGGAAATTTGCATAAACTAGATTGCTCTTCGCTGCTGCCATGTTTAGTTCTCCAAAATCTTTTTGCCTTTAATAACAACATTCTTTTTGGCTTTTATGTTTATCTCTCCATCGGCAATAACGGAAATGTCCACACCTTTTAGCGTTATCGTGCCGTCCGATTTCATGTTGAGACTGGCTTTTCCGGTTACCACGGTAATTTCCTCGCCAGCTTGAAATGTAATGGATTTATTAACCATACTGGTTTTTGATAATCCAACTTCTTCGGACATGGATAAACCAACGGTTGTATTCATGGCCGCCCCGATACTCCGTTGATAACCCGCCCCAATAGTCAAAGCCTTAGCGAGTCCCACCGTTTCCGCCGATGCAATAGCTACAGTCTCAGTCTTATTAGCACCCACATTGAGACTCATATTAGCCCCTATTATTTCAGTGTGATTAGCACCCACTTTGATAGTTTTATTAGAACCAATGGTTTCACTTTGGTCAACTCCAACCGTTTTAGTACGGTTATTACCCACTGATAACGTTTCATCGTGCCCAACGGTTTGATTTTTATCGTTTTTAATCAGAATATTCCAATCTTTTTCACCTTGTAGATAAACTTCTTCTTGCCCTTTCTTATCTTCAAAACGAAATTCATTGAAACCGCCGCCGCCCTTTGATGAGTGAGACTTAATCGTACTTTTGGTTTTATTTTGTGGTAGTGAATAAGGGGGTAGGTTGTCACCGTGATAAACGCGGCCGGTGATGATGGGCCGATCTGGATCGCCTTCTAGGAAATCAACAATCACTTCTTGTCCAATTCGG
>QNEL01000277.1 GCA_003645185.1 Candidatus Parabeggiatoa sp. nov. 3 | reverse complement strand
CTAACTGAGAACAATATAGTCATTAAATATATCAATACCATGAGTGGAAACAAAGTTTTCAGAGCATGATGAAATGATGTTACGCGAGTAACAGTTTAAAGACGGTATTGGAAAGGTCATGAAAGGCCAAATAATAACAGTTAGGAGAGAAGCCGTGTTCGGGATCAGTCTCATGGCTTGTGCTTTGAAGACGAGTCCTTTACGGTGACGTAGGGGGCTTAGTTTAACAGATATCAGAAGCAAATCAACTCCATTTACTCAAATGGTGTATTGGCGTTTAAGCGAGTTCTGGGCGAACCTTTTTCATCAACACCTAAGAATTGTAGATTGCTTGAACGAAAAAATTCTATGGTATTTTCTTCTATTTAATACCATTGAATACTATTAAATCAGTGAATGTATATAATACTTAAATTTAATCTTTGGTTCCCAAGTTTGAGAATCAATCTAGGGACATGTTGTCCCACAACGCAGGACTTTATTTACTAAAAGTCTCTGCTTCACACCGTTACTTCGTTTTCTAATTTTAAGATTGGATCGCCTAGTAAATGACTTAACCTTTAAGGAGAATTTATTTAAGTTAATGACAAATAAATCAGTTGTTTTGAATCAAGCTCTATTGTTTGGCACTTATAGTGTAATCCTTTACTTTTTGCTTTACCATTTCAATGACCTCATTTTGGATTTTTCCAAACAAGGTGGTTGGTATTTCATCATACCCATTGTCATTGCATTTACATTTTCAGTAATTCACGGTGCCTTTACGGGTTATTTTTGGGATTTGTTAGGCATTAAAGCAAAAACCGTAAGGAAAAACTAAATGACTAATCTATTGAAAGCCACCAAAGTAGTGGTTGTGTTGTGTTTACAGTTCATCATTTGGTCAGCATCAGTACAAGCAGAAGTAGGTAATGAACCTACTGGGCCATTTACTTTTGAGGCGGTTAATCTCGCTGATATTGAAACCACCGATCAGATAACTATCAAAGTATCTGGTACTACTGGTGAAGTTAGCTGGAAAGCTAAAAATGGAGAAATCCAAGGTACCGGCAATGAAGTCATTTTTATTGCTTCTGGAAAGCCAGACACAGAAATTATCACCGTAACAGATGCGAGTGGTCAAACGGGTACTTTGAAATTTGATGTTGGAGGCTTTTTGGCTCTGACTTTAAATAAGATTATCTTCCTATTCGTGGTTGGTTTTGTAGGCGGATTAGTTAGCGGATTTATCGGCTCTGGTGGAGCATTTGTATTAACGCCAGCAATGATGAGCATGGGAGTTCCGGCTATTATGGCTGTGGCTAGTAACATGTGTCACAAGTTCCCCAAAGCGTTAGTGGGCTCCATGAAACGAGCCAAGTATGGGCAAGTGGATGTCAAACTGGGTGTTGTTATGGGTATATCTGCTGAAGCCGGTGTATTATATGGAGCATCGATTCAAACCCAAATTAAAGAAGCTTTTGGTGATGTCGGTTCTAATCTTTATGTCTCGTTTGTATTTGTAGTGGTTTTAGCAGTGGTTGGTAGTTATGTGCTACGGGATGCCTGGAAAATCTACAAACAATCTGGTGATGCTAATGCTGAAGCACATAAAGTAACTAAGCTTGCAAAATGGGTTCACTCGGTTAATATCCCCGGAACCATGATGTATTTCCCAAGTATCGGTACTAAAATATCTGTACTCTTTACCATTCCGCTTGGTTTTGCAACTGGCTTATTAGCAGCAACTATTGCAGTTGGAGGCTTCATTGGTGTACCCGCATTGATGTATGTATTAGGTGTACCCGCATTGATGGCATCAGCGACTGAATTAGTTATTGCCTTTGTGATGGGTATGGGCGGTACAATTAAATATGCCATAAGTGGTTATGTAGATGTCCGTTTGGCTATGATTATTCTAGCAGGTTCGCTATTTGGAGTGCAATTAGGAGCTATTGGTACTACCTACGTTAAGGATTTCATGGTTAAAGTCGTTATGGGTGTAATCATGATGCTGGTGTTGGTTAGTCGTGGACTTAAAGTACCGGTATATTTAGCTGAAATCGGAGAAATAGATCCTCTAAGTCCAAGTCTGGTCAGTTTCCTTGATATTACCAGTTATATCATGTTGATAGCCGCTTTAGCTGTTGGCGCTTTTATCATCTTATATGCTCTGGTTTCTGGTTATCGCAAACATACCCGAAAACTGGCAGCAGAATCAGCAGGACTTGTAGAGCAAAGCAAGTCAAAAGTTACTGAAGTGTTCCCAACAGAAACAACACAGTTATCACCAATAGGACGGTTCGAGAGAATCTTATTTGCGAATGATAATTCAGAGTTCGGTGTTGGGGCAAAACGTGAAGCAATCAGATTGGTTCAAAGGATTGGTGGTAATTTATCTATAATATCTGTGATAGTAAATCATTCTGCTAATGAATTTATGGCACAACGAACATTTGAAAAAGAAAGTCAGGATGCTATAGATAATTTGGAAGTGGTTAAATCTCAAGCGATAGATGCTGGAATTGACTGTACAATTTCTGTACATCAAGGCGAAAACATTACCAATGAAATCATTTCTGCCAGTGAAGAAAAACATTCTGATCTTATCGTAATTGGCCGACGTGGTAAAAAAGGATTACTACAATCGATAATGGGCGATCGAACTAATGAAATAATATATCGTTCTAGTTGTAGTGTTTTAGTTGTTCCCAAGGCGGCCAAAATCAAAGGTAAAAGTATCTTGCTTGCTGTGGCTGATGGCTCACATTCTAGCGATATGGCTGCTGTTGCAGCTGGGAAATTAGCTAGACATCTTAATGCCCCTCTTATTGTATTATCAGTGACTTCTGCTAAACTCAAAGAGGATGCCGAAGCAATTGTTGCTCGAATCTGTCACTTTTTGAGAGATGATGGAGTAACCGTTGAAAGTAAAGTCGTTGTTAATGAGAAATCTGCTACAACTATTGTAGAAACAGCGAAAAATATCAAGAGTGATTTGATTGTCGTTGGTAGTCAAGGATGTGCTGACTTACAAAAAACTTTGCTTGGTACTAGCGTATCGAAAAGAGTCATTGGTACGGCTGAATGTGCCGTGTTAGTGGTAAAAACTTAGTCATTAAGCAAATAATTCTACGACACACGGGTACAACTTAAACTTTTTAGAAAAGTGGGTAGTCAACGGAGTTCAAAGCGAAGCTTTGAACTCCAATATCACGAGACTGAAAAGTTAAATTTGTTTCCACGCTAAGTAAGTAGGTACGCATAAATCTTTTAACATTTTCTGTAGGGCTCTGTTTTTGCAGCCCACCGGCCCTCACAACGCTGGACTACAAAATGTTAATAAACTTTTGCCTACCTACTTATATCTTTACCGCACAACCTCGTGTAGCCATTTATAGGGAGATACAAAGAGGGTACCGATGCGATATTCAAGTCCATCCAGACTTGCCTACCAGTGAAACCATTGTAGCCATTCGTTTTGAGGGTTCCTTATATTTTGCCAATGTCTGCTCTTATTTTGAAGACGCTATTCTTGGTGCCGTGAGTGACAAGCCGAATGCCAAGTATGTATTAGGTTCGCCCCTACAAAACCGTCATTTTGCTCTGTTTGGTAGGGGCAACTTCACTGCGTGTCTGTCCGATACGATATGGCATTGAAGCGTAGCTTAAAGTGAACGAATCAAAATATATTGGCTAACAATCGTTTCAGGAAGATGAGGAAGGGGGAAACCGGCGTACAATCTTATTTGCGGGTCGATCAGAAAAACGGTGCCAGTGTGACTGATTTGGTATTCCCCATTTGCACCCACAGGCTCTTTAATATAACCCGCTCCGATTTGATGGGCGAGTTTATCAATTTCTTCAACCGTGCCAGTCATCCCAATAAAATCTTGATGAAAATAAGCCACATACTCAGCGAGTTGTTCTGGTGTATCACGCTGCGGATCGACTGAAACAAAAACGATTTGTGTGTTAGAAGCGATTTCAGGTTCTTGCTGTAAACGTTCATAAACGCTTTTCAACGCAATCATCGCAGTTGGACAAATATCAGGACAATAAGTGTATCCAAAAAACAGAAAAGTCCATTTATCTTTAAGGCGTTTTAAATGAAAAGGCTGTTGATGCTGATCAACAAGAGTGAACGCTTGTAAAGGCTTGGGTTCAGGCCACAGAATGCCTTGTATTTCAAGCGGTATAGCTTTAGGAGAGAATAACCAAGAGGTGAAGGCTAGGCTACTCAATATGACTATAAACAGTATGAGAACGAATTTTTTTTGAGACATGATGAAGTTAGATAATAGACTTATCCCCAAGCTAACCCTTTGAAAAGACTAGAGACTACGAGATTCAAGCTCAATCAATTAGCTTTAGGAGACAAGTCTAATGAAAAGAGAGTATTTAAGTTATTTGTAGGGTGGGTATTCGCTGCGCGAAAACCCACCAAGCGGCTATAACTACAAGGATTGTTTATAAGAAAGGATAAAACCCACATTCCGCATAGCTTTGTTTTAAATCTATACTGTCCACCATTTCACATTTCACGCTCAAGTTTCGCTTCGCGAAACTTGAGCGTGAACCGAAGGTGAGCTACGCTAAATAAAGTATTTGCTTAAAAAACTTTTGCGTGAACCGAAGGTGGGCTACGCTAAATACAATTTGCGCTTTTGGCGCTCGAAATCTCGCTAGAGATAGGTAGGTTTAGTCACCTTTAGGTGACTTGAGCTTTTAGACAACTGCTTTAGCTTCGCTGACCTCCGGTTCACGCCAAAGATTTTGCGCGCAAAATCTTTTTCTTAGCGTAGTTTCGCTCCGCGAAACTTTAGCGTGAAAGCGTGAAAAGCTGTTGGCTTGCTGGACTTTGATTAGAAACAACCCCCCTTATTCCTCCTGATATCCTCGCTTGCACTGTAAGTATCCTTTCATGCACAATCCTTGTAGTTATATTCATTGATAATTGATCATTGCTCAGTGATTTGCCTACTGATTTTTCGATAAAGCCACAGCGCACTATAAAGATTATAGCTCAAAATGAGAAATGAAATCATAAACAGAATACTGGCCGCTTGACTCAAACCTGAGGGCCAAAGTACGGCCGCGATAGTCAATCCAAGGGCCATCAAATAAACCCAAAACTGACGACGGGCCTGCCGATCTGATATAATTTGCTTCATATTTGGGATTCGTTTCACATTAACGACTGTTAGAATGTTCAGTTGTTGATTTTGGAGATTAAGCCAAACCAAAAACGGGACAATCTTATACAACATGCCTTGGATAACGGATGATACGAAACCTACGAAAAATAAGACACCTAACAATATCGGATAAAAGGGTTGAGTAGCCAATTCAGGCCATAAAACGCCGCTAAACCATAAAACAACGCTCAATAGCAAACCGATCATGCCCACTCGCCAATAATTGAGTGTCACATCGGGCAGTTTTCGCAAACGAAGAATTTGCAGACGGATCGTTGCCAGAGCAAACAAGCTCACGCCAACTCCGATCAAACCGCTAAACAAAAGCGGCACGAAAGAAGGAACTTGATCAAGAACGGCTAGAATATCAAATGCTGTCCAAAGTAATAAACTGACAAATATTAAGGGAATTAATCGACGTGTGACAGAAGGCGGATAGTGTGGGGTAATTTGGAACATAGGCACAACTTGATAAGCAATCCCCATAACCAATAACCCGATCCAACCTATTCCCCCCCACGTTAAATGGATATCAGTCAATACCGTTGGCATCGGTAATGCCATGCCATAACCGAATAACATCGCCAACCCCACACCTAATATAGCCGTCACCACTAAAGCACTCAAAGCTAAACGCATTCCAGTAATGATCGCACTGCGCCCTTTCACTCGTACCAAACAATACCCAATCACACTGATAAAACCGATAAAACTGAATCCTAACAAAATAATCGCACTTTGCATCAAAAAGGCTGAACCACTGATCAGGCCGCCGGCTAAACTCAAAGTACCCAGAGTCAGTAAAATATGCAGTACAGTGCTAACCCAAATTGGGTGGGGCACAGGTGTCGCCGCGAGAACCGGCATTAATTGCAACATAGCCCCAAACATCACCATAGTAATAAAACCTAAAGTGAACAGATGAGTCAATGCTAAGGTGTGTGAATCCCAACGATTAGTCAGCAATAACGGGCCATCGTAAAACAGTAAGCCAGCAGCTAATAAGCCAAATAAAGGGGCCGTCAGGAAAAAACGTAAAGGAACAGATAAAGGCGGAGTTTGTTCTAGAGTAAGATGGGCAGTATTCACAATTATCACTTCCACACAAAAGTTTTTTGACGCGCAAAGGGGTTAAGGAAAATAAACGCAAAAGACGCAAAAGACGCAAAAGACGCAAAAGAACGCAAAAGATAGGCTCTTTAGCGTCCTTTGCGTGAAAAGTTATTTTTTCTTTAATAGCCTACCAGCTCTCATCCATCATCCAAAGCACGGACTTTGGCTTCAGCTTCGGCATCTGTACTGCGCCAGATATAGATTTCAACCGGCACCTTATCTCCCAACTGCGTCAACCAAACAAAGCCATCCTGTGTCAAAATCGAATAAAGAGGATAAGGCTCCATACGGTGCAAAACATGCAAATATTCACCGCTATGCAAATCAGGCAAAGCGGCTAAAATCCGCTCCATTGGCTCACAAGGCTCTAATTGACTCACATCTAAAACGCGCATTGGCTTCACACACGATTCCTTTCAAACATACGGTTAAGAATAGACGGCACCTCCTCGCCTAGCACTTGATCACTCATCGGATAAAGTATTTGCTCCTCTTTAGCATTGTGTTGCTGCATCAATATCAACAACGTCTCTGACAAGCCCAAATATTGCTCACTATCTCGCTGTGTCAGGCAGTCTTGCATCTGTGCAAAAACATCGCGCATTTGTTGATGTTCCATACGCATCACTTGAGTCGGGCCAGTCGGCCCAATATGTTCCTCAACACTAGGAAACAAAACTTCTTCTTCTCTTGTAAAATGCCGTTCTATATCGGCGCGAAAATCGCTAAACTCAATGTCAGCCGCTTCCCATTGTGTTTTAGCAACACTATCTTCTGTTTGTGCAAATATTTTGTCACAATACGAGTGTTGCTCGCAAAGCGTCTCGGTAATGCTTTTCATTAATTATTATTCCTCAATTGTTTATTCATTTTAGTATAATATAGGTGGCCACAGTTGTGGCGCATTGATTAAAATCAAAAACGGGTATGACAGGTTGTTCAGAAGTTCAGAATTGGCGTTCATGTTCATGATTATACTGCACACAGTCATAAATTAAACTTTTATGTATTTAGCTTCGCTGGCCTTCGGCTCACGCTAAAGTTTCGCTTCGCTAAACAAAGCGCGTGAAATGGTGGGTTCGCGCCAAAAGTTTTGCGCGCAAAACTTTTGGCGCGAAACGTGTTTTTGTTGCCGGCCCCATTTAAATGTAGGGTGGGTAACGTGTTTTTGTTGCCGGCCCCATTAAAATCAATATTTCACGCTAAAGTTTCGCTCCGCGAAACTTTAGCGTGAAATGGGTGGGTAACGTGTTTTTGTTGCCGGCCCCATTAAAATCTTTGAAAACATTCGGGTAGTCCCTGCAAAACAGATATTAAAAATCAATTTTTCACGCAAAATTTTTGCGCGCAAAACTTTATTATCACGCTAAAGTTTAGCGAAGCTTCACTACGCGCGTGAGCCGAAGGCCAGCGAAGCTAAATGTGAAATACGCATATCCAAAAAAATAAATTATCCGTTTCACGCAAAAGTTGCGCGCAACTTTTGCGTGAAACAATCTTTCTTGTAGGGGGCCGGTAACGGGTTTTTGTTGCCCACAATTCCCTACCCATTTTAGGTTAATTTCACAGTATTAAAATGAAAAATGAACAAATAGCACCCATTATTATATTATATAAATAAGCCGGTCATGATTTTCTATTTTTGAAGAGACTTTGATTTAGAACTCACCCATTTATTCAAACAAAAATCAAAAATCAGTTAAGCGGGATGACTCAATATGCAATCTCAACCCTATTCTCATCATCCAACCATTGACAAAGAATTGCGTCAACTTTACTTATTTGCCGGCCTCAGCGATCAAGAATTAGCGCAAATCAAACAAGGTATACGTCAGATTGAGCTTCAAGAAGGTGAATACCTCTTTAAACATGGTCAACAAGCCGAACGTTTTTTTATGCTCAAAGAAGGCCATATTAAACTCCTTCGCCTCTCTTTTGATGGCGGAGAAAAAGTATTTGAAGTCATATCACCGGGTCAAACTTTTGCAGAAGCCATCATGTTTATGCCCAACGCCATTTATCCCGTCACAGCCCAAGCGATCAACAACAGTTTGCTATTAGGCTTTGAAAACAAAGCATTAATAGAGATTCTCAAAAAATCTTCAGACACTTGCTTTCAGATCATGTTTCACATGAGCAAGCGTCTGCATATGTGGATAAACGAAATTGATCACCTCACCCTGCAAAATGCGACTTACCGTCTCCTCAACTACCTGCTCTACCAGATACCAGAAGAGCATAAGAAGGCTTACGAGATCAACTTTCAGATTCCTAAACATGTCATAGCTTCCCGCTTATCCATGACACCCGAAACATTCTCTCGTATTTTAAAATGTCTAAATAAAGAAGGTTTGATAAAAGTAAAAGGCAAGATGATTCAAATTCCCAATATTGATAGATTACGTTTATACTCAGTTGACGTTGACGATGACGAAGTCACAACCCGTCCAAAACTCAAATGTCAGTGAAGCGTGAGAAAGGGCAAGCACAAGGGATTTGAGCGCATTTTAAAAAAAAGAGTCATCATTAATCTCGGTTGAGTTGTACTTATTTTCAGCCTGATTTTCGTTCCAAATATTATTTTGCTTCTGCCTAAATTTCGTAGCAAAATTTATTTTGCAGCCCTCTTGGAGTGCAAAATTTATTTTGCAGCCCTCTTGGAGTGCAAAATTTATTTTGCTTCTTTGCTATTGAGATTGATAATGACCTTTTTTTAGGAATGCGCCCAAGGGATTACCCCTACGTCTTCGCCCTTCAGATGAAATGATTTCTTTGAATATAGCATTTTTCGATTGGCTTAAATACAAAAAGGGCAACCACAAGGGCTTGCCCCTACGAAGAATGTATTTAGCGTAGCCCACCTTCGGTTCACGCAAAAGGGAAACGCTATATCTATATGAAGACATCTGGAAATGTCACACTCAAATCAATGGCTCGTTCCACTAGAAAAATGAATCTTATTATAAACGTTATACTTACCAGAAGGTTTACGCATCGGTAACCGCTTCACCTCTTCCAAAGAGGCCGCATCATAGATCACTAACGCCCCCTCCCTATCCCAAACGCTGAGCAAAGCATATCGCCCATAACGATCAAACTCAACATGAGCCGCCCTCTTGCCCGGTGCTGGGCGTAACGTTTTGACAATCTCTAGGCTACGCTTATCAATCACATGCACCACGTCTTTATGCGGGCCAAAAAACACATCTACCCATGCGTAAGGTGTGTTTTCATGGCTACGCATAAAAAAGCCCGGCCCTAAAGTCTTAATACGCCGAATTGTTTTCCAACTCGAAGTATCAATCACGCTCACCACCCCCTCTTTGAGATTTGGGATTGCCAATACCGGTTTACCTTCATAATCCCAAGTAATACCCGAACCAAAATGAGGCATACCAGACAAATCTAAATCGGCAATATCACGTCCTACAATCAAACTAACCACTTGCCCCTTGGCACCATCCCGCGTCGCGCCAATCAAATAGAAATAATCCTGAGCAAAGAAAAAATCCTCTAAAAAATACGCCAGTTTGATACGGCGGATAGGAAATGAACGCTGATCAATTAGGGGCGTTTCTCCTGAATCTGGACGATAATCGTGCATAGGCCCCAAATAAATCGGCAAAGCAATCGCTTTAGCACTATAAGGTATCTCCCAAACCTCCTTGATATCTTTCAAAGCCGCAATAAAGCTATGACGCGGAGGCGCACTGTAGACAGCACTCACCCGTGACGTTTTGCCGCTATCATCGCCAACATCAATCACTTTAATGGGCGACAAATCACGAGCATCTAACAGCACCAAAGTATGCGGCAAATAATTCGCCACCATCACATAACGGTTATCACCAGAAACCGCCAAATTACGGGTATTGATACCGGCCCGAATCTCAGCCACCGTTTTCAGATTATACATATCAAACTTACTAATCCAACCATCGCGAGAAGCCAAATAAACAAAACGCCCATCTGATGAATACTTCGGCCCACCATGCAATGCAAAACGAGTCGGAAAGCGATGGATAGGTACCAACCGATCACCATCCAATACCGTCGCATGATGATCACCTAATTCCACCACCAAAAACACATTCAAAGGATCAGCCTCATACACCGGCTTATCCGGCAAACTGCCACAAGCATGATGAATAACCTGCGTCGCCTTGATTTCCGCCATACCCATACGCGGTAT
>QNEL01000276.1 GCA_003645185.1 Candidatus Parabeggiatoa sp. nov. 3 | reverse complement strand
TCGCAAAATAACATGCATTCCAATACCTTCGCAAAATAACATGCATTCCAATACCTTCGCAAAATAACATGCATTCCAATACCTTCGCAAAATAACATGCATTCCAATACCTTCGCAAAATAAATTTTGCACAACTCAACCGAGATTAATAATGACCCTTTTTTTGGGAATGCGCCCCTGATCATCTGATCATCATGATTAACGCTGATAAAAAAAATCAGTGTCAATCATGACAATCAACGTTTTTTGCCTTTTGCAAAAACTGGGGCAAAGAAATCAGTGTTCTATCATATCACCTACATTGCATCACTATTTTTGGATTACTAAACGATCCTTATCGTTTATTATTATAATTTCAAAAATGCGCGTACCAGAAAAAAGAATGTTAATAAAATAATAGTCGCCCCTATGAACATGCCAACAAAGATTGAATAATCAAAATGATAAGCGTCGCTGTTTGGATCGTAAGTGGTGCAGAAAAAGCGCACTTTGTTGATTAAATCATCTAAAAAGGGTTGTTCAGCTTGGGGTTGTCCAAAAATCAGTTGTTTAAGCGGTTCGACAAGTAGGGGCGTGTTAAAGACTTCACCGTAAACTTGTCGGTAAATTTCACCATTGGCATCAATCACGCTGGCTTGCACGATATGATCGTAACCGCGTGGTGAGCGAAAGAAGAGGAAGCCTAAATCTTTGATCAGGGCATTAAGCGTGTCGGTATCGCTGCTGAGAAAATACCAGTTGTCAAGTGTGATATCTTGCTTGTTTGCAAAATGGTGCATGGCTTGGGGGGTGTCAAATTGTGTATCAAAACCGATTGTGGCAACGGTAAAGCTGTCTGCACCTAGCGCGTCTCTGGCTTTTTGCACGATACGGGCTAAATGTTGCGTTGTCATGGGGCAGGTATGGTAGCAACTGGTGTAGATCAAGCTGATGACTAGCGGTTTGCCGCGCAGTGCCGTTAATGAAATGATTTTGCCAGTGCGATCAGTGAAGCTGTAATCCCCCAGTGTTTTACCGATGGCAGCTTGACTGTATTGTAAGGCCGTTTTGTACTCAAAGCTTAGGTTATTATTGGCTTCAAGTGGAGGCGCATTTGATTCAGGTGAAGCGGCGGCTGTTAGAAAGGTGAAACAGAGAATCAGGCTAGAAAATAATGCGAGTTTTGGCATGTTTTGAGAAGTGGTTAAAATGAATGAAAGAGAGGGGTTTGCAATGCGGATGATAGCATACTGATGAGACTGGCTATCACTGATTTTTTTGTGAACTGAAAATATTGATGATAAGTTGTTGAAAAATATAACAATATGAATTTTAAAAGAGTCTATAAATATCATTCACAGGAGGCAGGGGTTGAGGCCTTTGCTTTTCCCAAGTTTTGCATTTTAAAAAAAGGGTCATTATCAATTTTGGCCTTTGTTGTACAAAGGCCCTATTTTCGTTCAAAATTGCGACGGCTTTCGTTCCAAATTTATTTTGCAAGGGTTTTCGTTCCAAATTTATTTTGCGATGGCTTTCGTTCCAAATTTATTTTGCGACGGCCTGATTGAAAAAAATAATGACTTTTTTTGGGAATGCGCCCCATCGAAAGTCCATGGCACGATTTATCGCAGCCGACTTTTGAACAGCTATGTTAAAAACGATAATCACTGAGGATTATCATTAATCACTGATAACTGAGTAAGCCTTTTAAGTTAAATTCATTAAAGACTCTTTATTACTTTCAACCAGTTCAACAATGCGCTTAAATGGATCATCAACTTTGATATGAGGGTGTGGTTTTTTTGGATTCGCTAACTTTGGTGTTTTTTCACTCAAATAATGATACGTCATAGCAGAATAAGGTGCATATGGTTGCATAGCCCAAATCAGTAATTCTCGTGCCATAGTACGTGTTGCTTGATCTCTCAACAGTAATAATAATAGCGTATCAATTTGAAGTAACCATTTTGCACGATCTGCTTCTAATGAAGAACGATCTAAACCAATCAGTTGAATTGTTTTTTTACCACGGCATGTTTTATGAAGTACTGTTTCTCTTTGAAAAGAGATATGTTTTGTTGGATTTTCAATACTGGGATTAATTAGGCAAGGTTCTCCATGACAAAAGGGGAAATGTTGCCATTTTTTACTATTGCAAGAAGCGCATGAAGACAACCAGTTTTCCCACTCAAACATTAACGCTTCAAATTCTGGATTGCCTTTCGGACGATAATGTTCTACCTGTAAAGAAGAGGTTGCTTTTGGTTTAGATTCACAGAAAGCGCATTTATGATGGCAAGCTTGATGAAGTTGTTGGACATAATTTTTCATGGCTTTACGACCAGTGACTTTTGCCCAAAATTGAGAGGCTGTCAGTTGAGCATCCCTAAATTCGTCAAGCCATCGCGCTGAGTCTTGTTCCAATTCCCTTGGTTTTGCGCCTTGCCTTACTTCAATCATGATAATTTCTTGAGTTCAGCACTGTGCTTTTCTACAGATTGTTGTAGAACCTGGGCAATACGGCGCAGTCCCGGTTCTTCTATGGCTGGTGGTATATTATTCATGCGCCATGACGTTAAGTGCTGATATTCTTCTTCTTCTGATTTGGACAGCGGCCGTTCTTGCCGTACTTGATACAATTGTTGCAGCCGTTTGAGCTGCTTTTCAACTTCTGGATTATAGGTTGTTGATAAATCAAATAATTCTGTCAGAATTTGATCAACTCGCCAAGTATAAACTGCCTCGACATCAGTACGTGAACAGACTCCAGTTGTCCCTTGCTCCTCCAACACCACATTGTCTTCTGGATTTTCTGCAACTTGTGCCAAAAAAGGACTATGTGTCGCTATAATAAATTGAATTTTAGGAAATTTTTGTCGTAACCCCTTTCCCATTTGGTGTTGCCATTTAGGATGTGCATGGGCATCAAGTTCATCAATTAAAACCACACCGGGACAATTCTTATGATTCTCTTCATCAGGAAAAGCCGCAATCAACCAACGTAATAAATCAATCGTTAAGGCAAGCATACTGCGATAGCCATCACTTAAATCTTGAAAGCGGACGGGCGCTTTAGCACCAATTTGTAACCAAGCATCGCGGGCATTGATGTGAAGTGTGGTAGGTTGCGGAAAAAGATTATCAGCAAAAACCGCTTTGACTTGCTCTAAGGCCCGTTGTTGTAGGGACTCACCATCTCGTGCCCTATTATAGAGTTCGATCAACCAGCTTTTAGCATTTGTCAAAGCGGCATCTTCGCGAAATAAAGTGACGAAACGGGCTGATTTACGTCTGCCAGACAAAATTTGATCGGCATCTCGCGCACCGCCACTCAAGCGTCGAAATGGGCCATAACCACATCCTAACCAACCTGATTGATCTTCAGCATAAGCGGTTTTGTTGAGTCCATTCATATCTTTAGTGACGCTGCTACGTTCTTTTTTATCACCATTGCCAGCCCAAGGCGTAATCGTTGGAACCGTATGGTATTTTGATAAAGTCTCAGGCAACCGTTTTGGATCATCACCTGTGACGACATAACGAACTAAATAGGGGGAGTCTTTTTTAGATTGTTTTGATTGTCGCGCATCACCTTCTGTCCAGATTAATTCTGCTTCAATTTCACCATAAGCTTTTCCTTCGCTAACCCAACCTTCAGCTACTGGTAAAAGTTCCCTCATGGCATCTGGGCCAGCTAATACAACGCCCATGGCTTGCAATAAAGTGCTTTTTCCCAAACCATTTTGCCCTAATAACACAGTCCACAAACTGATTTTTTCGTTTTTGGTGAAATCTAAAGTTAATTCATGGAAACATTTAATATTTTTCAAAACTATTTTTTTTAGGTACATAGCTATATCAGTTATAAGTGATAAGTTATTACTCATCAATCAAAAAAAGGCAAAGTTAGGAGTCAGATTTCACGCCCACACCCCTTAGATTGGTTGCTTTTGTTTGGAAGTGAGCTGGCTGCTTTCTTGCTGCATTAGGGCTATTGACAAAAAAACCATAAGCCTTAAGCTTGTCGAAGGGGGTTAGAGAAAATCAGTTTAATCTGTCGTTTACGGATTGAGGTTAAAATGATTAAATTCAAAATTCAATTTGCGGAGGGGAGGGTAGCGAAGCAAAATCAGGCCATAATAAGCCGAATCAGCGTTCTATTTAAAAAAAATAGGCGATAAATCGCCTATTACAAATTATAAACTGACATCCAAAACGGCAAAGGCTAATAGTAAAGCCAGTTGAATTAGGGAAGCGAAGAAGCTTGACATGGCGATTTGTTTGGAGGGATTACGCACTAATTGAATATTACGGTATAAAAAATAGCTTCCCCCTGTTACTGCGCCAAATAAATAAATCCATTTGAGCCCGAAAAAAAACGGTAACAGTGAAATGATAACTAATGCCAGTGTATTGGTTAGAATCACTTGTGCGGCTACTTTGTCACCAACCACTACGGGCAACATGGGTATACCAGCTGCGGCATAGTCTTGATGTTGGGCTATGGCTAAGCTCCAAAAATGAGAGGGTGTCCAGAGAAAGAGTACTATGGCAAAAATCACGGGTAATGGACTTAAACTGGGATCAACTACGGCAGCGCCAGCCAGTACTGCAAAACTGCCAGCAGCGCCTCCAATAACAATGTTTAGCCAAGTGCGTCGTTTGAGCCAAACTGTGTAAACAATGCCGTAAGTAAAGGCTCCAAGAAAAATATACAGGGCGGTTATTGTATTTAATATGACACCTGCCGCCGTTACGCTAACCAGTAAGAGGATTAACATTGACAGCAACCACCAACGGCTTTGTGAAAACGCGCCGGTGACAAAAGGACGATTGCGTGTTCTTTGCATACGTCCATCAATATCGCGTTCCATATACTGATTAAAGGCCCCTGCACTGGCGGAGGCTAACAAGACGGCTAATGCGAGTATTGCTGTTTGCCATGCGGTAGGTGTTTGCCCCGGTGTAATCATCAGAGTGGCGACAGCAGTAGCAGCCATGATGATGCCAATACGGAGTTTAAAGAGGTTGAAAAGTTGCTGAATCATACCTGTGAGAGAAAATTTCCCCAACTCCCTTTTTCCAAAGAAAGAGAGAGGAGACTAAAAAATAAATGCATTCAAGCTTTTCGGGCTTGAATGTGAATGGCCAAGTCGCATGGGGCTAAAGCCCCCATGCGTCAATCCCAAACCTGACGGGTTAAAACCCTCACGTTATGATGGGTTAAATGCCTAGAATTTTGCTCTAACCATTAACCATTAATACAATTAATAGCTTAGCTGAGTGGCCAAACGGAGGATAAATACTTCCAATTGATAAAGTAGTAGACTATGAATGTGACCAAAAGTATCATCGCTAAGACAAATGTACCAGGTGCCTCGAATCCGGCTGAACCATGTTCTTCAAGATCAGCAGCTGGGCCTTTTGCCAATTCAGGCCTTTTGCTGGTATAGCATGAAGCAGCTAAGGGCATACCGAAACTTTGCAACAGGCCAGCGGACGATTCCAGTTTCTTACCAAATAGGAGAGAACCTACAGTGACCAGCAGGTAGATACCGCCACCGACCACGGCGAGAATAGTACCAATGCCGACTAAGCCCATCATCATTTCAGCACTTCCGGGATATTCAAACTTCAATCCCATTGCCGCTGCATCTGCAAAACCCATATCCCAATGCCGACGGGGTACGCCAAGGGTACCGGCTCCCATCATAAATAATAACATTATTGTCATGCCCCCCCCAAATAAATAGGGTTGCCATTTAGCTAAGCCGGGCAGAATCATTTCGCGCCGGAATAGGGTGGGAATGAGAAAATAGGTTAAGGCCATAAAGGTCAGTGTGGTTCCCGTAACGACGGTGGCATGAAAATGACCCGGCACGTAGAGAGTATTATGGATGATCAAGTTAATTTGCTCAGTACCCATCACCACACCAGTGATGCCGCCAATAAATCCAAAGAGAATCAAAGACAGGAACATGCCCGAAAAGATTGGATTGCCCCAAGGTGCCTTACGCAACCATTCAAACAAACCATTGGTAAAACCTTTCTTGCGCTGCGCGACTTCAATGGAACCTGGTACGGTCAACCCATGAATCATACTGGCTAACACGGCGAGGTACATGGCATAACTGGTATTGAATATCTTCCAAGTTGAACTGATACCGGGATCAGCCAAAATATGGTGAGCGCTTGCCAACTGAAGGAACAGGATGTAGAGCAAAAATGCTGTCCTGCTGACCTTTTCTGACATGGGTTTGGCATTGAATACAATAGCGGCAATGGCATACCAAACAGATACATGGGCTGCCACATTGAGTTGCTGTGAAGAGTGCCCCAATCCCCACCAAATCACGCGATACATCAGCGCATCAATGTGACTAACAATGCCAATTGACCACAGAAAGGTAGGAATCAGAATAATTGCCCCAGAAGCAATGGTGAAAACGGCAATAATACAAGCGGTAACCGCACCGAAGGTGACCAACGGTATGGAACCTTCATAAGTCTTCTCTTCCTTAGCGATAACCAAGGTGCCTAAAAAGACAAAACAGCCAATCAGTGCGCCTACTGCAAACAGAATCAAGCCCAAATAAAAATGGGGCGCGGCCTGCATAGGGGCATAAGAAGTCATCATCACACTGGAGTTGCCTTGAAAGATGGCAACATTCGTGGTAACGGCACCAATAAGCATCAGCGCAAATCCTAACCAGGCCCAACGGGGGGTTGCGAGTCGGCACTTAAGCAGAGTTGAAGAAGCGAAGTAGAGTATCGCGATTTCAAAAAAGATGAGCCAAAAGATCAAGGCATCTACACCGTGGGCGGTCAAAACCAGATAGAAGTCTGAGGCCCCTAACAGGTGAACGGCAGGCCAACGAGTGAGCCCAACTAACAGAGCGAGTACGCCTGCAACAAGTAAAGCAACAGCACCGGCCACCGCATGAGCTTTCATTAGACTTTCAGCAGATTTATCAAAATATAAACCGCTTTGAGGACAAATTCGATATTGTGACATATAGGCTACTCCTTAACGTAAATTTTGCCCAACATGCTGTGATGACCAATGCCGCAATATTCATTGCAGACAATCGTAAATTCGCCTGCACTATCAGGCGTTATGGTGAGTACCATCTCATAGCCCGGTAAGATTTGCAGGTTAATATTGATGGGCTGTATAGAAAAACCATGCTGCCAGTCCAACGAGGAAATATGAAAACGGTAACTCTTGTCTTTTTCCAATTCCAAGATAGGCCACCATTGCCAAAGTCGTCCTAACAAATACACATCACTACCCGCTGGCGGATGCACAACGGGAATATTCATAACGGTTTCCGTGCGTACCGTGTATTTCTCCGCCATGGCTTTGGCTTTGGCCTCAAATTGGGGCGCGGTGGTTCGATAAGCTTCGTTAGACAAATTTTGCTTACCGTAGAAATGCCAAAGCGGCATCATAGCAAACAGCGTCATACACCATATCAAAGATATGGCTATCCACACGATTTCTTCTTTGCCGACAGGCGTTTTCCACCAGATGCGTTCCGATGGTGGTAAAATGGCGCTCATATAAAGCCTCCCTTGTAGAACCTATTTAGCGATAGGAATAGAAATAATTTCCATAATTCCCCACAGGATATAAAAAACTGTGGGCATGACGACACCTAAAAAAAGCAGCAAAAACGGATTATCCAATAATCTTTGCATGGCAGGCACCCGTTCTGGTTCAGCACTTTGGGAAGAGTTCTCAGTTTCTTCAGCCATCAGTCACCTCTATAAAGTGAATGTAAAAAGAAATGTCAATCTCAACAACTTAAGGAAGCGCGTAAACACACCTAAAAAACAAGTGAAATACGCTTAAACTGCCCAGTTGTCTTCATTGAGCAAGGGTAAAAATTTCAATTTTCCTGTTACCAGTGAAAACTGATAGTGAGGAAAGATATCATTCGTTTGATTATCATTACCTTGATAAAGATCAATTTTTGAGTCTGATTATCAGCTAATGATGATATTTAGCTAGGAAATCAATCAATAACGATATAAGTTATATCTCATAAAATTGTTTTATAAGCTAAATAGGAATGATGAATGATGAATGATGAATGATGAATGATAATCAGCGGAACCCAAGGTTCGCAAAGCTAAATCATAATCAATCTATTGTCTAAAGCCTTCTATTAGCATAATGCAACGATTTGACTTCAATAAGATATAAAATATCAATATTAGTATATGCTTATAAATTAATTAGGGATGGTGTAAATAGACACAAAACTTCAAAACATTTCTATTATCACACATAGTCATGCATAAAGGTGATAGGATAGAACGCTGATTATCATGATTATCATGATTATACTTAGCGCGGAAACAAACTTTCAGGCAAAAGTACAGCTTCGCTCAACTTTTGCCTGAAAAACTTTTTTATGAGGATGGTGGGCAACAAAAACAGGAGCCCTACATAAAAGTGTCAATCCGTTTTATCGAATGATTCGACATCCTAATCTAAACATTTTCAAATCACCCTTATCTCTTTCATAAACAAAAGTCTATTTTGTATTAATTAGAATGAAATAAGATCACTCATTTCGTAGGAGATAGAATGAACAACACTGACACGATGACAGATTATCGCGCCGACAAACCCATTGCTATTTGGCTTTTGATTTGCTGTATAACCATATTCGCTATGGTAATACTCGGCGGTGTCACTCGGTTAACGGGTTCAGGGTTATCTATGGTGGATTGGGAACCGCTGATGGGCATTTTGCCCCCTCTCAATCAGCCAGACTGGGAAACCGTTTTTCAGCAATATCAACACTATCCTGAGTACAAACTCAAAAACACTCAGATGACACTGGAAGGCTTTAAGACGATTTTTTGGTTTGAATATGCACACCGCGTCTTAGGTCGTGCCATTGGTTTGATTTTTATCATCCCGCTGCTCTATTTCATGATCAAAGGTAAAATTAATAAACCATTAATACCCAAACTGATTACCTTATTCATTTTGGGCGGACTGCAAGGCCTATTAGGATGGTATATGGTAAAAAGCGGCTTGGTTGATATGCCGCATGTTAGCCAATACCGACTCACCGCTCATCTGGGTTTAGCACTGATTATTTATGCCTATCTGTTTTGGGTTGCCCTAGACTTGCTCTTTCCAAAAACCAAACACAGTATCAATACTGGGTATCTCAAAGGTTTTTCATTCATTGTAACAACCTTCGTTTTTATAACGGCCCTTTCAGGCGGCTTTGTTGCCGGGCTAAAAGCCGGATTAGCCTATAATACATTTCCCCTGATGGCAGGGCATTGGATACCAGAAGGCCTGTTTAGGCTAGAACCCCTGTGGCGGAATTTTTTTGAGAATATCACAACCGTTCAATTTGATCATCGTTTACTGGCCACCCTACTTTTTTTCATGATCCCGACATTGTGGTGGACAGCTAGACGAATGAATTTACCCCGTCGAACACGCTGGGGGCTGCTTATGCTCGTACTCATTCTGGGAATACAAATCACACTAGGCATTTCAACGTTACTACTCTATGTACCCGTAGCCCTTGGAGCCTCTCATCAAGCAGGAGCCTTAGTCTTATTGACAGCCGCCTTATTTGTGAGCCATGAATTGTAACCCATCCCAAATTTTTCCCCAACCATTCTACACTAGTACACTGTCAAACTTATAATGACGGGCTCCCAAAAAAAACCTGACAGGTTTTCAAAACCTGTCAGGTTTATCTCTACCCGTCAAAACAAAATTGACAGAGTAATAGTGCAGGATCGCTCCAGTTTCAATGCCATTGGAAAACCAGGGCAACCACAAGGGATTGCCCCTACGGGCAGATTGTAGGGGCAATCCCTTGTGGTTGCCCCTTTTGATGCTTGCTAAGTGGTATCAAGATTGGAGCGATCCTGCACTAGGGTAATAACGAAGAGCTTTTTTTGACCGTCTTTTTAGCTCTGCACACCGAAGTTTCATGCTGGTTTTCTTGCTGATTGAAAAAGAAATAAACGCACGCGCTTTGACGCTTTCGAGCTCTGTGTCAAACGAAATCGAAGCGTCTCTTGCGTCTTTTTTTCCATATCACGCACGTAGTGAAGCTTCGCTGTACTTCGCTGCGTGAAATAAAGTCACAATTTGCGCTTTTGCATAGTCTAATCGTTAATCCCCATTTTTGACTGTCCACCGTTATAATTTTCGTATTGGTTTAGTCACGTTTATGTGATTTGAGTCAAAAAAAGCGCAATTTATGACAATGCTAAGTAGAGGGCTGGTGGGCAGCAAAAACACGCTTAGCAATTAGCAAAAAAAGTTTTGCGCGCAAAACTTCTTAAAGCGAAAACTTTTTAATGAAGAGGGTGGGCAACAATCTTTACCCATCCTACATTAATTTAAATGGTGGGCAACAAAAACCCGTTACCCACCCATTTCACGCTAAAGTTTCGCGGAGCGAAACTTTAGCGTGAAATATTGATTTAATTGGTGGGCAGCAAAAACACGCTACCCACCCATTTCACGCTAAAGT
>QNEL01000275.1 GCA_003645185.1 Candidatus Parabeggiatoa sp. nov. 3 | reverse complement strand
TTTCAGGTATTTTAATAGAAGCAATCGGGGCAACCACAAGGGATTGCCCCTACAACCGTACCCGTAGGGGCAATCCAGGGCGAATGCCCAAAATACCTGTTTATTTGTGCTTCAGTACTTAAGTGCTGGCTTGTTGTTGTTTGAATGCTTGGATGTTTTCAACCTGCTGATCTAAGTGTTAATATGTAACAAGGATATCCACGAGATGATTGCCGGTTACAAAAAACACAGTTTAGCGGCATAATCAGAGGGTATATTGTCAGTTAATAGATTGATTTCTTTATCTTTCTGAGTTTTATGAGCCATATTTGCTCCTTGAAAATAAAAAAATGTGCGTTAATTAAAACGCTCAAGTATTGACAAAGCGAGACGGTTTTCGTATCTAATCTAAATAACGGATAATAAGAAAAACATCAACTCAGCACTGTTTTATTTTCACCATCATTGATGGGAATATTGCGCTCTTGCTGTCAAAGATAAAGGTGTAGTCTGTTTATTGACAAAGCGCAGGCATTTTACTTGTTTAAAGAAACTTAAACAAGTTTTTAGCCTCATAATAATGGGTAAAGGTATCGAAAAATCAATCATCAAAAAGGCATTCAGGAGTTCAGAAGTTCAAAAGTTTAATTTAAACGATGATTAATAATTAACCATTAACCATTAACCATTAACCAAACCATTACCAAACAGAGGATTGAATAAATGCTACATTTAAGCGAAATTCTGATCAAGCATCATGAGCTGCAAAATTTTGAAGAATTAGTTGAACTCGTCAAACAAGAGGCTCAAGAAAAAAGAGAGCGTTTTTTTCGTATGGATGTACGCCCGAATTTTTCAGACACACCCGAAAATTGGGAAGATCGTTTAGAAGCCGCTTTTTATTGAAAGTCGGGCAACCACAAGGGATTGCCCCTACGGGCGAAATTAAAGGGCAACCAAAAGGGATTGCCTCTACGGGCGGATTAAATGATTGTTGATATACTGCAGATGGGCATAACTTTTCACGCAAAAGTTTTGCGCGCAAAACTTTTGCGTGAAAAACTTTTTATATTGATTTGGTGGGCAACAAAAACCCGTTACCCACCCTACAACTGATAACTGATAACTGATATGTTGTGGCAAGAAGAAAACTCTCCTAAACAGGCTATCGTTCATAATCACATTATGGATATGGCCTTTGATATAAATTGTCGTTGTTTACCAGTCGATCATGCTTATGCTTTATCTCAAGCGATTGCACAAGCCTTACCTTGGTTTGAGCAGGAACCAGAAGCGGGATTGCATTTGATTCATGGGGCCGAATCAGGTAATGGTTGGAATCGCCCAGAAGAGCAAGATGACTTATTATATTTGTCGCGCCGTACCAAATTGATCTTGCGTTTACCTGAACACCGCATCACCGATGCTCAAACACTCAAAGGCATGACGCTTGATATTGCCGGCTATTCGCTAAAAGTAGGCGCTGCGAAATCCAAGCCCTTGACTTCAATGCCCGTTTTATTTGCGCGACATATCATCGCCAATCCTTCACTTGATGAAGATAGTTTTTTAAACCACGCCGTCACCCAATTACAACAAATCGGAATTGAATGTCGTAAAGCATTATGCGGCCTCACTCACCAATTTCTCATGCCAGATGGGCCCCTATTGACACGCAGTTTAATGATAGCCGATCTCAAACATCAAGATTCGATTAGCTTACAACAACAGGGTTTAGGTGAAGGCCGAAAAATGGGGTGTGGTTTATTTGTGCCACATAAGGATATTAAAGCTGTCAATCCGGAAGCGGAATAATCAAAGCTGGTTCTTTTTAAAATTTTTTTCAACACAGAGAACACAGAGTATCACAGAGTACCACAGAGTAACCAAGTCAAACCTCTGTGGCCCTCTGTGGCCCTCTGTGATCTCTGTGTTGAAAATATGAACGAATGAACACCATGAAATTAAAAATCCGTACTAAATTACTATTATCTTTCGCCTTCATATTACTTTTTAGCAGCACTGTGAATATCTACGGCCTCTTCCAAATGGAGGTTTTGGCCGATTTGACGACAAAGATTTACAACCATCCCTTGCAAGTCACTCGTGCTGTGCTAACCGCTAACACCGGCATTATCAAAATGCACCGTAGCATGAAGGATGTCGCCCTTGCCGCAAACGCTGCGGAGATCAAAGCGGCACATTTACAGGTAGATCAATATGAACAAGAGGTTTATCAGCAATTTGCTATAGTTCAAAAATGGATTCTTGGCGATGAGGGCGCGGCATTAATCGCTGAAACGCATCACATTTTTCAAAATTGGGCACCCATTCGTGAAGAAGTCATTGCTTTCATGAAAAGTGGGCAAAGGGATAAAGCTGCTGCGATGAGTAAAAGCAAAGGGGCTGAACATGTCGCCTTACTTGATCGGAAAATGGAAGCCTTAAAAAACGACGCGGCCAATAAAGCCAAGGGCATGTATGACAGTGCCCAAGCGACGCGAACCAGGCTGTTTGCGACAACCATTATGGCTTTAATCGCCGTCATCATCCTCAGTATTGCTGTGGCTTTATTTATTTCCATCGGGATTGCCAAATCAGTACAGATTATTAATACCATTGCGAATCAAATCGTCGCCGGTGAAATCACCTCAACCGTCACCAACCGAACTGAAATCGATAAAGTCATCGCCTATCGGGATGAAATGGGAGATATTGGGCAAGCCTTTTATGCCGTCGCCAAAGCCTTTAAAACCGTCATTGATGATATAGTTCAAGTGTCTCAAGGCTTAGCCAAAGGCAACCTCCGCATTATGCCCAAAGCCACCTATCAAGGCGACTTTACACAAATTAAAGAAGCCTTGGAAATCGCATTGCCCGATCAACGTCAAGTGGTTGAAGATATAATCCAAGTCTCTCAAGGCTTAGCCAAAGGCGACTTGCGCGTCACACCCCAAGTGGAATACAAAGGCGATTTCGTTCAAGTCAAACAAGCCTTAGAAAATGCCTTATCTGATCTACGACAAGTGATTGAAGATATAGTTCAAGTTTCTCAAGGATTGGCCGAAGGTGAACAGCGTGTCATGGCTCAGGCCGAATATCGAGGCGATTTTCTCCAAATCAAACATGCCCTAGAAACGGCCTCAGTCAAAATGGCGGATGCCACCACCCAAAATCAAATTCAAGATTGGCTGAAAACGGGGCAAACGCAATTAAGTGAACAGATCAGTGGTGAGCAAGAGATTATTCAATTGGCCAAAAACATCATTACTTTTCTGGCCACTTATTTAGACATGCCAGTTGGCCTATTTTATCGTCTTGAAGAACTCAAAAAGGATCAAAAACCGCGCCTGAAACTGATCGCCAGTTATGCCTATAATTACCGCAAAGGCGTGAGCACTGATTTTCAGATTGGCGAAGGCATGGTTGGACAATCGGCTTTAGAGCAGAAACCCATTTTGATGACGAAAGTACCCGACAATTATTATCTTCGCATCCAATCCGGTTTAGGGCAAGCCTTACCCCATCATGTACTGCTACAACCGTTTATGTATGAAGACACACTGAAAGGCGTGATTGAACTGGCCGCTTTCAAAAACATCACAGAGATTCAACAAGACTTCCTGAATCAAATCATGCCCAGCATAGGGATCGCAATCAACACCGCCGAATCACGAACTCGTATGCAAGTGCTATTGCAACAAAGCCGCAGACAAACTGAAGAATTGCAAACGCAATCTGAAGAATTGCAAACCCAACAAGAAGAGCTGCGTCAAACCAATGAAGAACTTGAAGAGCGCACCAGAGAATTAGAACGGCAAAAAGAGGATATCCGAGATAAAAATCAGGCCTTAGAAGAAACCAAAGCCGATATGGAATCTGCCAAATTAGCGATTGAAAAAAAGGCCCATGAATTAGAATTGGCCAGCAAATATAAATCCGAATTTCTCGCCAATATGTCCCATGAATTACGCACCCCTTTAAACAGTCTGCTCATTCTGGCCCAGATGTTAAGTGAGAATACGGAAGGCAACTTGACTGAACAAGAAGTGGAATACGCCCAAACCATTCAGAGTGCAGGTTCAGACTTGCTGACGCTGATCAACGAAATTCTGGATTTATCCAAAGTGGAAGCCGGCAAAATTGAAGTCAATCTAGAAGATTGCTCACTGATGGAATTAGTGGAACCGATTGAATACAAATTCCGCCCCGTGGCGGATAAAAAAGGCTTAGGCTTCCAGATAACGATTGCTAAAGACGTGCCACAAATACTACACAATGATGCACACAGGCTACAACAAATCATCAACAATCTGTTATCCAATGCCTTAAAATTTACCAGTGAGGGAGAAGTCAAGCTGACTATCGAATCCCTAAAAGCTCCCCAAGCCCAAAAAACCCTAGCGCCCATATTTCAAATGGAAGGCCCTTTACAAAAAGGGCATTTTCTGGTGTTCAGTGTATCGGATACCGGTATTGGGATTCCTGAAGATAAACAAATGGTTATCTTTGAAGCTTTCCAACAAGTGGATGGCACAACTAGCCGCCGTTTCGGCGGCACAGGGCTTGGTTTATCAATTTCACGCCAATTAGCCCGCTTATTAGGCGGCGAACTTCAACTGCACAGCGAAGAAGGCAAGGGCAGTACGTTTACGCTCTATATACCTGAAAACTTAGAAAAACCGTCAGAAATTCTGGATATTCCCGAAACGGCCGAGGTTGACATACTCATGCCTTCAGAGAATATCAGTCAAAGGCGCGACGAGCCAACACCATCATCTGAGATCAAAATCGCGATTGCTGATGACAGAGACAGTTTGCAACCCGAAGACAAAATCCTTTTAATTATAGAAGATGATCGTAAGTTCTTCACTATCCTGATGAAATTGGCACGCGAAAGAGGGTTTAAATGCCTTATCGCAGCCGAAGGCAAAAGCGGCTTACAATTAGCCCAAGCGTATCACCCCCATGCCATAGTGCTAGATGTCGGTTTACCCGAAATGGATGGTTGGACAGTCATGGAAAAATTAAAAGACAACCCCGCCACCAGACATATTCCCGTACATTTTATGTCAGCTTCCGATCAAGGCCGGGATGCCAAACAAATGGGGGCCATCGGTTACTTGCTCAAGCCTATCAGCATGGCCGAACTCGGTGAAGCCTTTAATTCTATAGAAGAGTTTATGAGCAAAACGGTGAAAAACGTCTTAGTGATTGTCGATGATGAACAACATCAACTGGACATTTTGGACATTGTTGGGAGTGATGAAGTTGAAATCAACGCTGTCGCAACGCGTGTACGCACTCAGCAAGTACTACAACTGTTCACATTTGACTGTCTCATTATTGATGTTGATGTTGAACAACAAACAGGCATCCAAATCATTGAACAACTGCAACATGAAGACAAGCTGTCTCATCTTCCCGTCATTCTCTATTCTGAACGCGAATTGACAGCTGAGGAAGAAAATAGATTACAGAAATGCTCGAATAATCTCACCATCAAATCGGTGAGATCACCAGAACGTTTATTAGATGAAGCCACCTTGTTTCTCCATCAAGTGGAAACACGCTTACCGAAAGAGAAACAGCAAATGTTGCAGCAGGTACATAACAAAGAGGGCATATTAAGCCACAAAAAGGTACTGATTGTTGACGATGATGTGCGCAATACCTTCGCCCTAACGACATTCTTAGAAAGCAAAGACATGGAAGTGATTGTCGGCGACAATGGAAAAGAAGCCATTGAATTATTAAACGAGCATCCCGACATAGCGATAGCCTTGATGGACATCATGATGCCCGAAATGGACGGCTATGAAGCCATACAAGAGATCAGAAAACAAGCGCAATTTCGTAAACTGCCCATTATAGCCCTCACAGCAAAAGCCATGAAAGGCGATAAACTGAAATGTATAGAGGCCGGGGCCAGTGATTACCTCAGTAAACCCGTAGACACTCATAAATTGATTTCGCTAATGCGCGTTTGGTTGTATCGGTGAGTTATTGCACGTCTGTAGGGGCAATCCCTTGTGGTTGCCCTTTTGAGAGACAACAAAAAAAATATGTCAACTATTCAATCTATAAAGATACTCATTGTCGATGATAACAAAAATAATCTTCTGGCTTTGCGAACTTTAATTGAACAACATATTGTTAATGTTCAGATATTATCGGCACAATCATTTTCCGTGTTTTTCCGTGTTTTTCCGTGGCAAAATATACCCTTTGCAAATCATCAGAAGCATAAACAGGTGGGCAACCACGTTACCCCACCCTACATAACTGATAACTGAATATGAATGAACTCATTAATGTACTGATTGTCGATGACAACGAAAATAATCTTTTTACTTTACGCACTTTGATTAAAAAGTATATCAATGCTCACATTTTGCAAGCGCAATCAGGAGAAGCTGCCTTAAAAATCCTGCTCAAAAAACGGGTAGATTTGATTATTCTTGATGTGCAAATGCCTAACATGGATGGTTTTGAAACCGCTAAAATAATCCAATCACGCCCTAAAATTCAACATATCCCTATTGTCTTTCTAACCGCAGCTTATAAATCAGAACAATTTCAGCAAAAAGGTTTTGAGATTGGCGCGGCTGACTATCTGACGAAACCCATTGATGCGCCTCAATTAATTAATCGAATTAAGTCTTATGTACGCTTTATTGAACAAGATCGTCAGCAGAAAATCAATTTAGAACGCAAAGTCACCGAACGCACGAGTGAACTATTAAAAGCACGTCATGAATTAGAGCACCGAGTTGAGGAACGTACAGCAGAATTGTTAGAAGCTAAAAGACAAGCGGAACAAGCGCAAAAGAGAGCAGAAGCCGCTAGAATTCAAGCTGAAGAAGCACAACAAGTCGCCGAAACCGCTAACCAGACTAAAAGTCAATTTTTGGCCAATATGAGTCACGAATTGCGTACCCCTTTGAATGCCATTCTAGGTTATAGCGAAATGTTACAGGAAGAAGCGGAAGACTCAGATCAGCTTGATTTTATTCCAGATTTGAAAAAAATTCATGTTTCTGGCAAGAATTTATTGGGATTGATCAACGATGTGCTTGATTTGTCTAAAGTCGAAGCGGGTAAGATGGATTTATATCTTGAAACTTTCGATCTAACCGATGCCCTCAATGAAATCGTTTATACCCTTCAACCACTGGTTGAGAAAAAAAATAATACCTTAAAAATCGTCTTTAATGAGAACTTAGGCAACATGCACACTGATAGGGGCAAATTGCGCCAGATGCTTTTGAATTTAATCAGTAATGCCGCCAAATTTACTGAACAAGGTGTGATTCGTTTTGAAGTGAATCGTGATAGCGAATGGATTAATTTTGGCGTGACGGATAATGGCATTGGTATGACTGAAGAACAGCAAAAAAAGTTGTTTAAAGCCTTTACCCAAGCCGATTCATCCACCACTCGCCGCTACGGGGGCACAGGCTTAGGTTTAGCGATTACTAAGCAATTTGCAGAAATAATGGGCGGTACCATTTGTGTCGAAAGCGAATTTGGGGTGGGTAGTACCTTTATGCTCTCTCTGCCAGTACACCTGAAAACCGCACCAGCAGATAAGAAATTGACCTCTCAGTCTGCACTCGAAAGCTTGTTAAAAGGAGAGGGCATTGTCTTGGTTATTGATGATGATGCCAGTGTGCGTGACTTGCTTAAAAATGATCTCAGTCAATTAGGCTATGCCGTGGCGGTTGCAGCGAATGGTGATGACGCGATCAAACTCGCTTACAAACTGCGGCCTGATGCGATTCTACTTGATGTGCGTATGTCTGATAATAACGGATGGGAAGTACTCTCTCGTATCAAAAACGATTCGTTATTAGCGCATATTCTGGTGATTATGATTGCGATAGAAGAGGATAAACAGAAAGGCTATGCTATGGGGGCAACCGAGTGTATTGACAAAACCATGGTAAGTCATCAATTAATCTCAATTTTAGAAAAATACCACATTGGTGATAATTCACACGGTTTAGTGATGGTTGTTGAGGATGATGAAATCTTTCGCGAATGTCTGACGAATATCCTCGAAACCGAGGGCATGCCTGTTTTTCAAGCTGAAAATGGACAAGTTGCTTTAGAACACCTTGATCATAAAAAACCGGTATTGATTTTACTTGATTTGAGCATGCCCGTGATGAATGGGTTTGAATTTCTCAAACGTTTACAAGAAAACGATAAATGGCATTCAACACCCGTTGTCGTCTTGACAGCGAAAAATCTCAGTGCTGAGGAACAAGCGCATTTAAATCAGCATGTCGAAACGGTTTTTCAAAAAGACGCTTATGAGCAAGACGATTTAATCTTACATATTCATCAACTCATTACTCAGGCTTCAAAAACCTGACAGGTTTTCAAAACCTGTCAGGTTTGGGTCAAAATATTTATTAAAAAATGAAATAAAAACCTGACAGGTTTTCAAAACCTGTCAGGTTTGGCCCAACTTTAAATTGACATAACACTCAAATAAATGAAAAATGAAAAATGAACACAGATGATTTGTTTGATAACCCATTGATTTGACATGATTCAATTTACCCACTCAATGCCACCTTCGTTAAGGGCTTTCGCGGTGGTATGCCCCTACCAAACCCAACATATTCAGGGGTTGTAGGGGCGAACCACCGCGAAAGCCCAGGCTTAACTTAATGGCATTGACGCAAAAACTGGGGCAAAGAATTGATAACTGATTTCCATTTAAGAAGTTTTTGCGCGCAAAAACATTTGCGTGAAACTGATAACTGAAAAAGGTGTAAAGATGTTAGCAACAACTGAAACCCTTAAAATACTGATTGTTGATGATAATCAGAATAATTTACTGAGTTTGCATAGTCTTATTAATGAATACATTGAGAATGTGAAGGTTTTTAATGCGGAATCAGGTATAGCCGCTTTAAATACTCTTATGAAAAAAAATGTGGACTTGATTATCCTTGATGTGCAAATGCCTGAAATGGATGGTTTTGAAACCGCCAAAATCATTCAGTCGCGAAAAAAGACGCGACATATTCCCATTGTCTTTCTCACGGCCGCTTATAAGTCGGAAGAATTTAAGAAAAAAGGTTATGGCATCGGGGCTGCAGATTATCTGACTAAACCCATTGATACACCTCAATTAATTAGCAAAATTCAGACTTATTTGCGTTTTATTCAACAAGAACGTCAGCATAATCGGATAGAACTCGCATTAGAAAGTAAAGTGAATGAACGCACCGCTGAATTGTTAGAAAGTAATAAATTGCTGCAACAAGAAATTATTGAACGCAAGCAGATGGAAGAAAAAATCAGATGGGCTTTAGAGAAGGCAGAATCAGCGAATTTGGCAAAAAGTCATTTTCTGGCCAATATGAGCCATGAATTGCGAACGCCCTTGAACGTCATTATCGGCTATAGTGAAATGCTTGAAGAAGATGCCAATGACTTAGGTTATGATGATTTGAGCCCTGATTTGGAAAAAATTGGCTTGGCTGCTAAACATCTGCTGAGTTTGATTAGTGATGTGCTGGATATCACGAAAATTGAAGCCGGCAAGATGGAATTTTTTGGTGAGACTTTTGCAATCTCTCAACTCATTGATGAAATGATACAGTCTGTCCAGCCACTCATGGATAAACAAGGTAATACTTTTCAAGCCACCCTCAGTGACGAGCTTGGCAAAATGTATGCCGATGCAACAAAACTGCGTCAAATTTTATTGAATCTGTTAAGTAATGCTGCTAAATTCACTAACAACGGCCTGATTACCTTAAAAGTGACTAGCACAAGTGAACAAGGTAAAAAAGGGTTTAATTTCATTGTGACTGATACGGGGATTGGCATTAAATCTGAAAAAATCAGTCATTTATTTCAGTTATTTAGTCAAGTAGACTCCTCATCAACCCGCAAGCAAGGTGGCACAGGATTAGGTTTAGTGATTACTAAGCAGTTTACGGAAATGATGGGCGGCACGATTTCTGTCGAAAGTGATTTTGGAAAAGGTTCAACCTTTATTGTGCGATTACCCGAACAAATGAAATTATCTCAAGAATAGAATTGTTCATGGTGATTTTTGGGGTTTATCTTACGTCTGTAGGGGCAGCCCTTGCGTGTTCGCCCTAAAATTCACAAGGGCATACACGTCGGTATGCCCTAGGGTGTTGACTGAGAGCTTTTTTGGGGCGACATTCTTCATGCTGATTTTGTGTTTGTCAAATCCCCCCGATATCGAAGGAACCCCAGGCTTCACTACGGGCTATTCACATTCAACCCCTTGGGGGTTGTTTCACCCCATTTTATAGGGTTTTGACAAACACAAAATTAGCATGAAAAGGGGCAACCACAAGGGTTGCCCCTACAAGCCATCCGTAGGGGTAATCCCTTGTGGTTGCCCTTGTTTTTCAATGGTATTGAAACTTTCGCTCTCCTGCACTAGTGCAGGAGAGCGAAAATCCTAAGACCACCTAGCCTGCCTAAAAAGGGGCAACCACAAGGGTTGCCCCTACGAACGGTTTGTAGGGGCAATCCCTTGTGG
>QNEL01000274.1 GCA_003645185.1 Candidatus Parabeggiatoa sp. nov. 3 | reverse complement strand
GCCCGAAGCGTGTCTGCCCGAAGCGTGTCTGCCCGAAGCGTGTCTGCCCGAAGCGTGTCTGCCCGAAGCGTGTCTGCCCGAAGCGTGTCTGCCCGAAGCGTGTCTGCCCTTTGTGAAATTATATTACCTGAAAATCTATAAAACACTCTATTACCCATTATCTAAAAGGATAACCCATGAAACTGAAAAGAAGAAAAAAAGACAGCACCGAGAAAAAAACGCTTGAACCAAAACCATCGATAAAAGGACTGCCTTGGAAGGTGCTTGTCGTTGATGATGAACCTGATGTCCACGCCATGACCCGTTTTGCGCTTGAGGATTTTAAGTTTGCGGGTAAATCATTGCAAATATTTCAAGCGATGTCAGGTAGAGAGGCACGGGACCTGTTGGCGGCCGAACCTGAGATAGCCGTGGCCTTAATTGATGTGGTCATGGAAACCGATGATGCCGGCCTACAGTTAGTCGATTTCATTCGCAATGAACTTAAATATTCCCTGATTCGGTTGATTATTCGTACCGGTCAACCGGGCATGGCCCCCGAACAAGAGGTGATTGATCGCTATGATATTGATGATTACAAAAATAAAACAGAACTGAAGGCGGATAAACTCTATAGCACCATGCGTCTTGCCTTGAAATCTTACCAAGCACTTAGCATTCTCGACATGAGTCTAAAAGGATTGACCTCAATTCTTGATACCACACCGAAAATATATCATCCTCAAACCTTTCACCCATTTTTTAATGAGATATTAACCCAAATTATTAGTTTGTGTAATTTAGGTGAAACCCGTCTGATTTCCCCCATCAATAATAGTTTACTTGTCACGGCAAACGGTGAAGAAGTAGAAGTTCAAGCGGGCACGGGTCGATTTGCGAATCCCAGCCAAAATCCCGAGGTTGATCAGATCGTCAAAATGTGTTCGGCGTGTATTTTACAGAACGAATTTGAAGGTTTACCGTCTGATGCTGTGTTGATGCCACTTAAGGGACATAACCGTCCGATAGGTTTTATCTACCTAGAAGATGCCCAAGATCTCAATGAAGCGAATAAAAAACTGATTTATATCATGGTTAATCAGTGTGCTTCTGCCTTGGAAAATTTACAACTCTACCTTGATCTCAAGAATGCTTATCATGAATCAGAGCGACTGTTAATTATTACGCAACAAGCTCGTGATATAGCCGAAGCTGCTAACATTGCTAAAGCGCAATTTGAAGCGGCTAACCAAGCGAAAAGTCAGTTTTTAGCCAATATGAGTCATGAGTTGCGTACCCCCTTAAATGCCATCATAGGCTATAGCGAAATGTTACAAGAAGATGCTGAAGAGTTAGGGCAAGACAATTTTATTCCTGATTTGAAAAAAATTTGTAGTGCTGGCAAGCATTTACTGGAATTGATCAATGAGGTGCTTGATTTGTCTAAAATTGAAGCCGGTAAGATGGATTTGTATTTGGAAACGTTTTTTCTGCCTACAATTCTTAATGAAGTCATCTCGACGATTCAACCACTGCTTAAAAAAAAGTATAATGTTTTAACGCTAACATTTGATGATAACTTGGGCAACATGCATACTGATATCACCAAGTTGCGCCAGATGTTGTTAAACTTAATGAGCAATGCTGCTAAATTTACCGAAAATGGCAACATTAGTCTTGAAGTCAAACGTGATGCTGAATGGATTAATTTTTGTGTGACGGATAATGGCATTGGCATGACAATCGAGCAGCAGGAAAAATTATTTCAGCCTTTTACTCAAGGTGATTCTTCCATGACTCGTTCCTACGGGGGGACAGGCTTAGGCCTGGCGATTACCAAACAATTCGCTCAAATGTTAGGGGGGACTATCTGGGTAGAAAGCGAATTTGGACACGGGAGTACTTTTGTACTCTCTTTGCCGGTAGAAGCCAAAATAACCGCACAAGACGCAGAACAGGAGACTGTGTTAAAAGAAAATGGCATTATCCTCGTGATTGATGATAATGAGAACCTTCGTGAATTATTCCAAACGTATTTAAGCAAACTAGGTTATGCCGTGGCTGTTGCTACAGATGGCAACCAAGGTATTGAATTGGCCCAAAAAAGGTGTCCAGATTGCATTATTCTTGACGTGAATATGCCGGATAAAGAGGGTTGGCAGGTTCTCTCAATACTTAAAAACGACTCACTTTTAGCACACATACCAGTCATTATGATGTCTTTGAATATAAATAAACAAAAATGTTATGAAAATGGTGCGACGGATGGCCTTGACAAAACGATGCTACATAGTCAATTAGTAGCGATGTTAAAAAAATACCTATAAAACCTATACAACTATAAATTTTATAACACATTGATTTAATTATCCTATTTTTTATTAATCCTGACAGAATCTGACCAAAGACTGATATGAAACTGAAAAGAAGAAACAAAGACAGCACAGAGACAAAAAAGCGAGAACCAAAACCCAAGTTAAAACGGCTTCCTTGGAAGGTGCTTATCGTTGATGATGAACCTGATGTCCACGCCATGACCCGTTTTGCGCTTGAGGACTTTCAGTTTGCGGGTAAATCATTGCGACTACTTCAAGCGATGTCAGCTATAGAGGCACGGGAGATTTTGGTGGCCGATCCAGAGATAGCGGTGGCCTTAATTGATGTGGTCATGGAAACAGATGATGCCGGCCTACAATTAGTCGATTTCATTCGCAATGAACTTAAATATTCCCTGATTCGGTTGATTATTCGCACTGGTCAACCGGGTATGGCTCCTGAACAAGAGGTGATTGATTGCTATGATATTGATGATTACAAGAACAAAAGCGAACTGAAAGCACAGAAACTTTATACCACTATGCGAACTGCCTTGAAGTCTTACCGTGATCTTTGTGTCCTTGACACGAATAGAAAGGGGCTTACATTGATTCTTGATGCCGCACCCAAATTATCTCACCCCCAATCCATCAATCAATTTTTTAATGGGGTATTGACTCAAATTATTGGCTTGTGCAATTTAGGAGAAAGCAGTTTGATTTCCACGATCAACAATAGTTTACTTATCACGGCAAACGGTAATCAAATAAAGGTTCAAGCGGGCACGGGTAGATTTATGAATCCCTGCAAAAATCCAGAGGCAGAAAAGATCATCAAAGTCTATTCAGAGCAAATTTTAGAACTCCACTCCAACGAATGGTTGCCATCTGGTGCGATTTTGATGCCACTTAAGGTGCATAACAAGCCAATAGGTTTTATTTACCTAGAGGATGCCCAATATCTCAATGAAGCTAATCAAAAATTGATTTATATCATGGTTCATCAGTGTGCGTCGGCCTTGGAAAATTTACAACTTTACCTTGATCTCAAAGAGGCTCATCAGGAAACGTCACGCATGTTAACCCTTGCTGAGCAAGCTCGCGACATGGCAGAAGCCGCTAACACGGCTAAAAGTCAGTTTTTAGCCAATATGAGCCATGAGTTGCGTACACCTTTAAATGCCATTCTTGGCTATAGCGAAATGTTAGAGGAAAATGCCGAAGAGATAGGACAAGAAGAGTGTGTGCCAGACTTAAGAAAAATTCAGGGTGCTGGCAAGCATTTACTGGAACTGATCAATGATGTGCTTGATTTGTCTAAAATTGAAGCGGGAAAGATGGTTTTGTTTTATGAAACGTTTGATTTGAACAGCTTTCTTGATGAAGTAGTCTCTACTGTTCAACCCTTGCTTGAGAAAAAGTATAACACTTTAACAACAGCATTTGATGAGCATTTAGGCAACCTGCATACTGATCTGACTAAATTGCGCCAGATACTGTTAAATTTAATGAGTAATGCGGCTAAATTTACTGACAAGGGCAACATTCGCATTGAGGTCAAACGTGATGGTGAATGGTTCACTTTTTGTGTTATTGACAATGGCATTGGCATGACAGTCGAACAGCATAAAAAATTGTTTCAGCCCTTTACTCAAGCGGATTCTTCGATGACCCGTCGCTATGGTGGTACTGGCTTAGGTCTTGCCATTACTAAAAAATTCGCTCAAATGATGGGGGGTACTATCTGGGCTGAAAGCGAATTTGGGCACGGCAGTACTTTTATACTTTCTTTGCCGGTACAAGCCCAGTCCATCGTGTCGGAAACGATATGGGAAGTCGAAGAACAAGAAGAACAAGAATTATTGAAAGGAGAGGGGATTATTCTGATTATTGATGACAATACCAATGTGTGTGAACTACTTAGAAATGATCTCAGCCAATTGGGTTATGCGGTGGCCGTAGCAACCGATGGTAAAACAGGTATAAAATGGGCTCATAAACTCAGGCCGGATGCCATTCTGCTTGATGTCAATATGCCAAATCAGGATGGTTGGCAGGTGCTTTCCGCACTCAAAAATGAGGCTTGTTTAACACATATCCCCGTGATTATGATTTCACTGAATGTCGATAAACAAAAAGGCAATGTTTTGGGTGCGACAGATTGCCTTGATAAAGCCATTATACATAGTCAATTACCTGTTTTGTTAAAGAAACATCATATTGGTGACAATAATGACGATATCGTCATGGTTGTTGATGATGATAAAATGCATCGCAATATCATGACTGTGCTTCTAGAAAAAGCAAATTTGCAAGTTTTCCCAGCCGAAAATGGACAAGTGGCTTTAACACATATCGAACATAAAAAACCCGCTTTGATTCTACTTGATTTGAATATGCCTGTCATGGATGGGTTTCAATTTATAGAACACTTGCGTAAAAATGAAAAATGGCGTTCTATTCCTGTTGTGGTTTTGAGTTCAAAAGAACTTTCTGCGGCAGAACAAGCGTCTTTAAATCCGCATGTAGAAACTATTTTCCAAAAAGAAAATTTCCAACAAGATGCGTTAATTTTACAAATTCATCACTTGGTTACCGATGCCACAGCGCATAAGGCAGTTGCAGAATGATGAATGAATTTCGGACTTACCACCTATCAGTTTGCAAATTCTGGTCAAAAAAACACATATTTACAACAATACTTATAATTTTTGTTTTTCTGTATCGTCTAAAATTGACAAAAAAAACTAACTAAAATAATCAAACAGTTAACCGAAACTTTGACGAGGCCCTGATATTTTTATAGACTATATATTAATGTCGGGTGGGATCGCTGTCTGCATTGAACTGTAGAGACGCGATGCCTCGCGTCTCTACAATTTCACCAAACGCTTGCCCACGATTATATACTGCCCACCATTTCACATTTCACTTAACAAGTTGAGGCAAACAAAAACTGTATTTCACGCTAATGTGAAATATAATTTTCGGATTGGGTTAGTCACCACCACCTGACTTGAGCTTTTAGACAACTGATTTTCACTTAACAAGTTGAGGCAAACAAAAACTTGTTAAGTGAAACGCTGTTGGCTGTTGGCTGTTGGCTGTTGGCTCTTTAAATTAAAAGTATACTCAGCGCGGGAACAAACTTTACTTTGGGCGCATTCCCAAAAAAAGGATCATTTCGCAAATTTTGCGGCCCGCTGTTCGTTCCAAATTTATTTTGCGGCCCGCTGTTCGTTCCAAATTTATTTTGCTTTTGTGCAGATAATGACCTTTTTTTGGGAATGCGCCCCTTAACTTTTCATAATGAGGCTGATGGGCAAAAAAAAACAAAAGCTCAGCTAACATAAAAGTTTAAATTGTGCCCGCGTGCAGTATAATAGCGACCTTATGACAATGCTAAGTATAGATCAGCAATAGAATGAACGCTGGGTATAATGGGTGAGGATGATTGGTGGGCAACAACGTTGCCCATCCAACAAGCGATTAATTAATAGTAATGACAATTCTATCGCCTTCTTCAAGGCAATGAAGTTTTCCTAGCTTAACTGAATTTTCGCTGGGATCATAACAATACATGATTTCATGCTTTTGAAATAATTCGACAACTCTACCCCGTTTCCAAAGGGCATCTAAATGTTCAATATCATTCTCATTGTGTAACCATAGTACGCCAATATGGCCTTGTAACGCGATATTGATGGCCCGACGCAGTCTTGCCCCTAAGCTGTTAGGATCACGCAAATCACTTGAATGAGTTGAAGAGTTCAGCGAAATGGTTTCTAAATGGACGCTTTTTGGGATGGGTTCATTTAGCAACCCATAGATAATATGCACCTTTTTAAAATGTAATCCTAACAATTGATACAGTCTTTGCTTTGGAGTCAAGTACCTCCTGAGAATTTGGTAGTCTTGATCGGCATTGATGACTAGCGTCAATTCTTGTTGGTTCACCTGCAAAGCGATTCCTTTCAATCTCAAGCGAGCCAATGCCCTTTTAGAAAAGGTTTCTGTATCAGCACAAAACTGATTGAGCATATAAATACTGCTTTGCAGATGCCAATTGCTATCCATAACGCCTTTATACAACAACAGTTCAAAAGTTAAAAAAACATGCCTTCTAATGGTGATGAGGCACTACCATAACGTTTACGTGGCATACGACCAGCCAGAAACGCCTCGCGCCCCGCTTCAATGCCTTTTTTCATAGCCAGCGCCATCAACAAAGGCTGTTTTGCGGCGGCAATTGCGGTATTCATCAAAACACCATCACAGCCAAGTTCCATAGCTATCGCGGCATCCGAGGCCGTACCGACACCCGCATCAACTAAAATAGGGACATGCGCGTTTTCGACAATATTCACAATATTAAATGGATTACGAATCCCAAACCCTGAACCTATCGGCGCTGCCAGTGGCATCACGGCGACACAGCCCAGTTCTTCAAACCGTTTTGCCATAATAGGATCATCGTTAGAGTACACCATCACTTGAAACCCATCTTTAATTAAGATTTCAGCGGCTTCCTTCGTAGCAGTCATATCAGGAAACAGGGTTTTTTCATCCCCCAAGACTTCTAATTTGACCAAAGTATGCCCATCAAGCAATTCTCGTGCCAAGCGACAAGTACGCACCGCATCGGCTGCCGTATAGCATCCAGCAGTGTTAGGTAAAAGGGTATATTTCTCTTTCGATATCACATCCAATAAATTAGGTTGTTCAGGATCCTGACCAATATTAGTCCGTCGAATAGCCACTGTCACAATTTGTGCGCCGCTGGCTTCAATCGCAAGACGAGTTTCTTCCAAATCTCGATATTTGCCCGTTCCCACAAGCAAACGTGAAGTATAATCTTTACCCGCAATGGTTAAAGGTGTGTCGGTAAAATGATGTTCAGACATAGCAGTTATCAGTTATCAGTTATCAGTTTTTGTAGGGTGGGTAAGCGGGCCGTCAAAAATCAGTTTTTTTCCCCAGCACTTTCGCCCGCTTGCCCACCATTTAACTTGAAAATTTTTTTTTGACAAACAATCAGATAAGTGATTAGACTATCACACTTTTTTGAATTTAAGAATACTAACGTATTCATTTTTAATACCCATAATCTCATCCATAACCTCATCCATTCCTATCAAAATCCATACACTATTTTGATACAAAATTATGCGCTCGGAGGCTTGACGACTTAAACAAGAAAGGGTAACAGAGTCTACCCTCGCCAATGGCAACAGATCGCCTTGACATGCCAATGTAGCGCCCAGATTTAGTGCAAAAAGACTCAATTATTCCATTTTAGAACCGTTGATAAACACTTCCAATAACTGATAACTGATAACTGATAACTGATAACAGAGCGTATGAGCAACTATTTAAAAGGCAGCTTAGAATTTTTAGGGATTTTCGTAGCCTTATTAATTTCCTATTATGAACTCAAAGAAGCCATTCCCAGCGACCCAATTATTATATTGGAAGTTGAGAAATTGAAAACACCACGCGACACCCCCGCGTATTCACTCACAGGCATCGTTTCAGATCAAGACTATTTACTGGAATCAATCAGACTGCTCCCTCATTCCCAAAACCCAGTCAAACGAGCCACCTTTAAATACGATAACTATCAATCAGACGTTGACTTAGTTGAAATTCAAAGTACCATGCCTCACAGCTACCTGATCTCAAGGGCGTTTTTGCAACAAACATTTGGGGAAGACAACAGCTTTGCCTTTGAATTTTTAGATAACAATCGCTTCTACTTCTACTTTCAATTTGAAGGCATTGAAACTGAAAAAGCGACATTTGAATGTCGCGTGGTTGCCGTTGACAACATCAGTATTCCTTGTGAAGTCAAGGAAACCGGCTATCTTTCACTGTTTCGTGGTATTCCGTGGTATTTCCTAGCCGCCTTAGTGGGGATTGTCTTAATTATCCTCATTGAAGTCATTGATCTCTTCATGAAACGAAGCCATAAAAAACCGCGTCGTGGTAAATCAAAAACCAACCGAAATAGAAATCAGATCACACCTGAAAAAGACTGAGAGGGAGAAGTGAAAATAGAACTCATGGTTTATGCGATTTTTTTCCCTATCTTGTTAATGTGGTGTCACAATTGGCTCATCAGTCACATAGAACAAGTTAATCAACAGTTAGCGACGGCCCGTGAAACCAAAGCACAAATCGCAGTCTCGCTGGGCTTGTTCATTGGCACAGTGTTATTAATGTTATTCTTGGCCCCATCTTTATCGCATTTGTGGCGTGGCTATGGATTACTCGCGATTGGTTTTACGTTGATATCGAGTTTCCTGATTATGCGTTTCTTTCTCATCAGACTGTTAAAAGAAATGAGATGCCAACGATTTTTTTTCAAGTTGTTTATCAATCAATATTTTTTATTAACCCTCTTTTTTATGATTGCCACTGAATTATTAGTGTTATACTGGCTAAAAGAGATCACAATTTACGTTCAAGAACAATTTTTGAACTTTGTAATAGGATACACCCTGTTAATGATAACAGGCAGTATTTTCTTAAATTTTCCAAAACAAAAAGGGCCATTTCTAAAAGAACAATGGCACTTAACCGTAATAACGATAATAGATCCTATAATTGTCATTAGTTTTTCAGTGATTTTGTTATCTGTTTTACTGAATCTGTTTTATCAATTTTTATTATGATAAACTCGTAGAGACGCGATGCTTCGCGTCTCAGGTTCGCATCTCAGATTCGCGTCTCAGGTTCGCATCTCAAATTCGCATCTTGGGCGCATTTCTAAAAAAAGTGTCGTGAACAGATTGATGTTGAACAGATTAATATTAATCAGTGTATATTAATCAGTGTAAATCATGACAATCATGACAATCAGCGTTCTATCACATTTTTTTGCCCCAGTTTTTGCGCGCAAAAACATTTGCGTGAAATCCTGTTGACCACGACACATTTCTAAAAAAAGGGTCATCAAAATAAATCGAAAAGGCCCGATTTTCAAACCAATTTAAATCCAATCGACGCCTTAAATAATTATGATATTAATCAAGCCGTTATGCCCTCAAGGGCCGATCTTGACCAAATTGATTTCATTGTCCATAACGACACCACTCGTCGCCAAGCACTCATTGACGCGATTGAAATCGAACCCATCGCGCTAACCGATGACGAAATCTCAGATATCATAGCCTTTCTAGAAGCCCTGACCGATGTAGCCTGTATTGATTTGCGTCAACACACCGTCAATCGCGTACCCAGCGGGCTTTCAGTTGCCGATTGATTCAATACTTTTATGTATTTCACGCTAAAGTTTCGCGGAGCGAAACTTTAGCGTGAAATGGTGGGTAACGTATTTTTGTTGCCGGCCCCATTTAGTTTCTTGTCCTCTACAGATAAAAGGAAAGCTCATGACAAAACCACTCGTTGTCGTCACCGGAGCCAGTTCAGGCATCGGAGAAGCGACGGCCATAGCCTTTTCCCAACAAGGCCATCCACTCTTATTACTTGCAAGAAGGCTAGAACGATTAGAAGCCTTAAACCTGCCCAACACCCTCTGTGAAAAAGTAGATGTCACAGATTTACACAGTTTTACTCAGGCCATCGAAAAAGCAGAAAACCGCTATGGCCCAATAGATTGCCTCGTCAATAATGCCGGCATCATGCTACTTGGCAAACCTGAACAACAGGATATCCAAGAATGGCAAAAAATGTTTGATGTCAATGTAATGGGCGTACTCAATGGGATTCACATCGTTCTAAAAAGTATGGTCGAAAAACAAACAGGCACCATCGTCAATATCAGTTCCATTGCCGGGCGCAAAACGTTTTCCAATCATGCCATCTATTGCGGCACCAAATTCGCCCTTCATGCCATGACAGAAAGCATTCGAGAAGAAATCGCGAATAGCAACGTCAGAATGATCACAATCGCCCCAGGGATCGTAGAAACAGAACTGTTAGGCCATACCACCTCAGAACAAATCAAACAAAACTACACCAGCTTTAAACAAAGTATTGAAGGTGGGCTTGATCCCAAACAAATTGCAGATAGCATATTATTTGCTTACAACCAACCCCAGAACGTTTGTATCAGAGAAATCGTGATATGTCCGACAAAACAAGAACCATAAAGGGTTAGCCAACCAAACCTGTCAGGTTTTCAAAACCTGACAGGTTTAACTTTATCTAACGGTTTAACTTTAGCCAACCAAACCTGTCAGGTTTTCAAAACCTGACAGGTTTAACTTTATCTAACGG
>QNEL01000273.1 GCA_003645185.1 Candidatus Parabeggiatoa sp. nov. 3 | reverse complement strand
TTCTTACTCATCCATGATCATTTATCCCTGATAATTCCATCGAAGTTGATAACTCAAAAACCGAGTTGCAACTGGAGTCCTGGATGGGCTGTCTCATCCGAACGGCCACTTGTATCCAAGCAACTTAATGGGGGATGCGCGTCAAAAGTCCCTAGACTCAAGGCCTAATAAAATTCACACCTAGATTAACCTAATCTTGATGTTAATTTGTAACTTCTGATTTGCAGAGCCCCTCATATCCATGACACCGTCATGGTGTCATCCAAACAGATGACATTATTTATAATATTTGATATAATTTCAAAAGTCAAGTATTAAAATAGATTAATCTAAAACTGCACTAAAATAAGTAACTTTGATTAGGTTTGAGTAAGAAATCAAGTGCTAGCATATGCACCCTACATTGATAATGAATTGATAAACAATGACAGAAAAACCTTGGAGTGGGCGTTTTACGGCCCAAACTGATGCATTTGTCGAGGCCTTCACGGCCTCAGTGAGTTTTGATCAACGTTTATATGCCTATGACATTAAAGGATCAATTGCTCATGCGCGGATGTTAGCCCATGTTAGCGTTTTGACAGATGCTGAATGTAATAAAATTGTTGAAGGCTTGAACAAAATTGAAGCAGAAATTGAGCGGGGCGAATTCAACTGGTCAGTCGCTTTAGAAGATGTCCACATGAGTATTGAAACCCAGTTGACGCAGAAAATCGGCGCTGTCGGTAAAAAGTTACATACAGGGCGTTCTCGAAATGATCAAATCGCGACAGATATTCGTTTGTATTTGCGCGACGAAATCGATGGCATTCAGGCAGATTTGACGCGCCTGATCAAGGCCTTGGCCGAGCTTGCTGAACGTCAAGCTGAGACATTGATGCCAGGCTTTACCCATTTACAAAGTGCCCAACCCATTACCTTTGGACATCATTTATTAGCCTGGTGTGAAATGTTGTTGCGTGATAAAGGGCGTTTACAAGATTGTCGTCAACGCCTCAATAGTTTGCCCCTAGGTGCCGCCGCGCTTGCAGGTACCAGTTATCCAATAGATCGCCCTTATACGGCTCAATTACTTGGCTTTGACACCATCGCCGAAAATAGTTTAGATGCTGTCAGTGATCGAGATTTTGTAATTGAATTTACGGCCGCCGCCGCCTTATTGATGATGCACTTATCACGCTTTTCCGAAGAATTGATATTATGGTCATCAGCACAATTTCAGTTTATTGAATTAAGCGATGCTTTTTGTACCGGCTCCTCTATCATGCCGCAGAAAAAAAATCCAGATGTGCCTGAATTAGTACGCGGTAAAACCGGGCGCGTCTATGGTCATTTAATGAGCCTATTAACTTTAATGAAATCGCAACCATTGGCCTATAATAAAGATAATCAAGAAGATAAAGAGCCCCTGTTTGATACCATTGATACCTTAAAAGGCTGTTTGCGCGTTTATGCCGATATGATACCCACGATGCAAGTGCAATCTGAACAAATGTACAGCGCAGCCCAACGTGGTTTTACCACAGCAACCGATTTAGCCGATTATTTGGTACGCAAAGGCGTAGCCTTTCGGGATGCCCATGAAATTGTCGGCAAAGCAGTGCGGCATTGCATTGAAACAGGTAAAGATTTGCACGAATTGCAAATAGATGAATTTAAAGCGTTTTCACCATTAATTGATGAAAAAGTGTACGAATTATTAACCCTAGAAGGCTCAGTCAAAGCGCGTGATCATTTAGGTGGCACAGCCCCCAATCAAGTACGGGCCGCTGTGCGGCGTTTACAAGAGCGTTTGTAGTAAGCGATTGATTTTATTTTTACAAAAGCGTTTGCATTTGAGCGAGCAATCGCCTGGGTGCAATTAAAAGTGATGTTTTGTTGTCTGTTGGGCTACTCTATGCACACAAGTCTTCGTAGGGTGGGATCGCTGTCGCCAATAAACTCAATTTCACGCTGAAGTTTCGCTCCGCGAAACTTCAGCGTGAAATATAAACCCAAAAACGAGCCAAACGCTTGCCCACCATGCCATGTTCTTGACACAAGTCTTCGTAGGGTGGGTAAGCGGGCGATAATAAACTCAATATAAACCCAAAAACGAGCCAAACGCTTGCCCACCATGTCATGCCCTCGAACATAATGGCGCATCAATAGAAAAATCAATTCACGCCAAAAGTTTTGCGCGCAAAACTTTTGGCGCGAAGCTTTAAAAAAAAAACTAGCCTAATTGATTTAATCCGTGTATAATCCCGCGCACTTTTCAAATAGGTAGTCCTATATCAATTAGTTAGCGACTACTCACTTCTCAAAATGGGGCCGTAGCTCAGCTGGGAGAGCGCTGTCTTCGCATGGCAGAGGTCGGGAGTTCGATCCTCCTCGGCTCCACCATTTTTTCATTATAGATTTCAATTAATAAGACAAGTATGGAATATTTATGCTATTATCCATAAATTAATGTCAAATTAGCATTACAATTATTAGACGTACATCGTAGAACATTGTCTCGTTATGTCAAGGAAAAATTAGAGCATCGAAGCTATGCAAAGAGTAGAACGTCATATCATAGTCAATTCATATGCTTTAAATGAATTAACATTCAAAGCAAAAAACCTCTATAACGTGGCTAATTATCATATTAGGCAGACGTTTATATTCACGGGGCTAATGCCCTGTGAGTATGAACTAAGCACTTTTTTTGCAGAACTAAATCAACCTGATTATAGAGCTTTGCCTGCACAAACCAGTCAGCAAGTTATCAAATTGCTCTTTAAAAACTGGACTTCATACTTTGCAGCCATTCGTGAATGGAAAAAAATTCCATCAAAGTTTCAAGGTATGCCCAAAATACCAAATTATAAAAAAAAGAACGGACACTTTGTTGCAATATTCACTAATCAGCAGGTAAAAGTTAAACAGGGTTTTATCCATTTTCCAAAAGCGGTCAATATGAAGCCCATAAAAACATCCGTTTCCAAACCAAAGCAGGTACGAATAATACCTCAAGCGACCTGTTTTGTTGTGGAAGTTGTGTATGAAAAAGAAGTGCAAAAAGTAGAAACTTTGCCTGATAGTTTTATTTCCATTGATCTCGGTTTAAATAACCTTATTACGTCTTTTAACAATGTCGGATTAGCCCCTTTCATTGTAAACGGATCGCGACTTAAATCCATCAACGCATGGTTTAATAAAAATAAAGCGAAGTTACAAAGCCAATTACCCAAAGGTATATTTAGTACGAGGCGCATCAATCATCTGACACATAAACGTCATCAAAAAATAAACGATTACATCCATAAAACATCCCGATTTATTGTTGATTATTGTGTTGAAAATAGAATAGGCACGATTATTATCGGTAACAATGACGGATGGAAAAATAGTATCAATATAGGAAAGCGAAATAATCAAAACTTCGTTCAAATACCCCATACGAAGTTAATCCGCTCCATAGAATATAAAGCTTTAGAATTTGGGATTGGGGTAAAAATAACGGAAGAAAGCTACACCTCAAAGACTGACAATTTGGTGCTTGAACCGTTAAAAAAGCATGGCTCAAATCAAATTAAAAAACCCAGTTTGGGTAAACGTGTTAAACGTGGATTGTTTCACTCTTCAAATGGGATGTTAATAAATGCAGATTGCAATGGTGCAATTGGTATTGCTAGAAAAGTAGTCGGTGATTTGGCATTAAAGCCAATAATCGATAAGAGCATTGCGTTAATGCCGAGACTTATGTTTTCTTTCTGATGTTTTTAGGAAGAGGATCGCAAATGTCTATAGATGTCTGTAGTAACTATGGAAATTATAACGTGCCCTGATAACTCAGTTGGATAGAGTATCCCCCTCCTAAGGGGAAAGCCAGAGGTTCGACTCCTCTTCAGGGCGTATTTTAATAGCACACTAAAAAGTGTGTGAATAGATTCAATCTGATTAATTTGAATTTAATTTCTCACCACCCGCCTGTTCAACATATTCCTCCAACACCTGCCACAAAGTCCTCGATAATCTCAATGGTGCGACAACATGGGGAATCGTGATTTTCACACACCCTACCCCAGTTATCGTTATCGTCCCAAAATCATAAGTTCTTCCAAAATAATTTTGCTCGACAGCAATACTTTCAAATCGCCCCAGTTTTAAATCAATCAGAGCCCTACCTAATACCCCCCTTTTATAAAGGATTCTTCTTGACGTGATCACAAATTCAGTGCTTTTATTGTCAACAAAAGCCTCCCAAATCACCATCAGTGCCACAAAAATTAAAGTCATCAATCCTAAATGCCACACAGAAACTTCTAACCCCCCTTTTAAAAAAGGCATCCACAGTGACACCGTTGGCATTTCATCGCTCACAAACAAGGGATCAAATAGTAATAAATAACTTGACACAATCAAAAACAAAATACCCACAAAATCGATATCAAAAAACCAATGCGTTTCAGCTTGGTAGAGAATTTTTTCATCATGTATCAAAGCATGGCGAACATATTGGCTACTACCTCGCTGTTGGATAACTTTCCATCCTTTAACAGTCAATCGTTTACCCACGTTTTGATCCATCTCTGGCTTCTCAACTTCCGCCTGATTGACTTTTTCTAATGCCTCCCCTTTTTTATTAACAACCGCTTGATTCGTTTGCCATTTTTTAATGAACTGTTGTTTCTTAACTTGCCATTTTTCAATCACTTGCTGTTTACCGGCTCGCCAACCTTTAATCACTTGCTGTTGACTGACTTCCCAGCCCCTAATCACTTGTTGTTTAAAAACATGCCAAGCTTTAATCATCTGCGGTTTCATGAATTGCCATTTTGCAATAAGCCATTTAGTCACTCGCCACCGTCTTATCGCTCGTCCGCCTGTTATAGCCCACATTTTGAGACAACGACGTATTTTCTTCTGACTTTTTTCTTTTTGGCTTTGTTTTAAAAGATCATCATAACTAGCGCGTAGGTAAGGACTCGCTAAAACTTTATAGGCCTCTTTAATTTCATTAAACTGAATGCGTACCGCTTTATTCTTTTGACTTTCAGCAGCATATTTTTTACCTAAACGTATCATAGAAGCCTTAATCTCTTCTGAATTAGCCTCAGGTGAAACTTCAAGCACTTCATATAAATTTTTTTTCATAGATTTTTCAAATATCACATCAACTATCAATTATCACATCAATTATCAACTATTAACTTGTAGGGCTTACCGCCTATCAGTTTTCTCTAATTCAATTGTGTGTCAATCCCTTGTGGTTGCCCTCTCTCTAGTGTTATACTCATTTTTTTTAACGCAATAGGAGTAATCACACATTATGAAGTATCTAAAAGTCTTAGCCCTCGCCGCCTCAGCGGCATTAATGTTCACAGGTGTCGCTCAGGCAGAAGAAGCAGAAGCGGCAGAAGAAGCACCCGCCATTTCTTTTAATTGGCAAAATAGCAAGCTCAAGGCGGCAACATGTTTGAAACAGGCTGCGGCCTCAATGGAAGAAAATGAGTTTTCGGTTTTAACCCGACAAACCAAATCCTTAGTAGTTGGAGCCAACGAAGAATACAAAGCCACCATAATTTGTATTCCAGCCAAAAAAATGGTGTTTTTTGTGGTAAGCGGTGCTGATTTCGGCCAAGCTATAAAATTCACAAGCGCACTAAAGAAGAGTTTCTAATGCCAGTTCGCATTTGAATTTGATGGGGTGGATAAGCTTTATCCACCCTATATATTAATAAGAAACGGCTAACATCCGTTCCAAAGCCAATCGCGCTTGATCCGCGATTTCAGGCAACACCTTGATTTGATTAACCACATTCCCCTTAACCAAATTCTCCAATATCCATAATAAATGTTGTGGATCAATGCGATACATAGTCGAACACATACAAACAATCGGAGCCATATAGTGAACAAACTTACCCTCCGCTTTGCATTCTTGAGCAAGGCGATTCACCAAATTGACTTCAGTACCCACTAACCAGCGACTACCCGCCGCTGAAGCCTTAACCTTTTTAATGATCAATTCTGTCGAACCCACTTCATCCGATTTTTCACAAACTTCATAAGCACATTCAGGATGAGCAATCACCTTCCCATCAGGATAACTCGCACGAAATTGATCGATATGTTCAGAATGAAACTGTTGATGCACTGAACAAAACCCATCCCACAAAATGATTTTCGCCTTTCTCACATCCTCCTCACTTAACCCCCCATTCGGCTTATCAAAATCCCACGTCACCATTTCTTCTAATCGCATCCCCATCCGAAAACCCGTATTGCGCCCCAAATGTTGATCCGGAAAAAACAACACCTTTTCGCGTTGATTAAAAGCCCATTCCAACACTTTTTCAGCATTAGAAGAAGTACACACAATACCCCCATGACTACCACAAAATGCTTTCAAATCAGCAGCCGAATTAATATAAGTAATCGGCGTAACGTCTTGATCCGGATCCAACACAGCCGATAATTCGCCCCAAGCCTTATCCACTTTTTCGATATCAGCCATATCAGCCATCGAACAACCCGCCGCCAAATCCGGCAAAATCGCTATTTGCTCCGGTGCCGACAAAATATCAGCCACTTCAGCCATAAAATGCACACCACAAAACACAATATACTCAGCCCCAGATTGAGCCGCTTGACGCGACAATTTCAGAGAATCCCCTGAAAAATCAGCATGTTTAAAAACTTCTTCACGTTGATAATGATGCCCAAGAATAACTAAACGTTCACCAAGCGCCGCTTTAGCCGCCACAATGCGCCGTTCACATTCAGCATCATCTAAGGATAAAAAATCGTCAATAGAAAGTGCGTTAATACCCATAATTAAATTGTCAGTTATCAGTCTGTAGGGTGAAAGATTGTTGCCCACCATTATAATTAAATTAAACGTAGGGAGGGTAACGTCTTTTCAAAGCCCACCATTAAACGTAGGGTGGGTAACATCTTTTCAAAGCCCACCATTAAATGTAGGGTGGGTAACATCTTTTCAAAGCCCACCATTAAATGTAGGGTGGGTAACATCTTTTCAAAGCCCACCATTAAATGTAGGGTGGGTAACATCTTTTCAAAGCCCACCATTAAACGTAGCGTGTGTTCTTTTGCGTCTATTGCGTCTTTTGCGTTAAATTAGCTTCGCTTATTTCATTTCATTGTACTAAAATAATGATAAAGGCTATGTTTATTTATAATACCTTTTCATAAGATTTTCAATTAACCCGTATTTTTAAAAGGACATTTTGCATGAGTATAGAATTAGAATTGCATTTAGAAGGTGAGGATGCCAATGAAGAAATGCTATCGGATTTAATTTATTGGTTAGAATGCGCGAACATTGAAGGTTTAACCGTGGCGCGAAAAGAACTTCCCCACACAAAAGGCGATATGGGCGGGTTGTTTGATCCCGAGATTCTCAGAGCGATTGTTTTAGATGTCGTTACATTAGCAGGTTTTGCCATTGCTGTTGCCAGTTGGCGAAAAAATAAGGAGGTTGTGATTGATCCCATGTTGAAAAATGCAGATGAAGTCTTACAAGAAAACGAGGCTAAAATTCAAGCATTGCTGGCTGAGATAAAAGGCAAAGCAAATAAGAATAAATGATGACGCGAATTGATCCAAACAATACCCAAGCCATTTTGATTGGAGCAAGTAAATTTGATTTTGAAAATAAGAATTTCCAAAATTTGCCCAATGTCAAAACTAACCTTTTAGAGTTAAACCGCTTGCTCATTGAAATGGTTGGTATTGATAAAAACAAGATTTGTCTGATGTTAGATAAGGATAATGCCAATGAAATCACCTCAGAAATCATTGATATTATCCCTAATGCATCGGATACGATGCTCGTTTATTATGCCGGGCATGGTATTTCTCGTTCACAAGATTTCTATTTAGCGACTAAAAAAACGCAGCCCAGAAAACCCCAATATACTGGTGCAATGCCCTCAAAGCACTTAATCGATTTAGTGATACAAGAAGCCAAAGCCAAAAACATCATTTTTATCATAGATTGTTGTTTCAGTGCCAGGGCAAAAGAGAGCGTAGATAGTAAGGGCAAGCAAGTTTTTTTTATAACCGCCGCCCCTGCTACTCAAGCCGCTAAAGATGAGTCACCAGAAAATGCCAATTATACGGCGTTTACCCGTGAACTATTGGTTATTTTGGAAAACGGTATTGAGAATGCTGGGGAATTTTTAACTTTTCAAGATATTACCAATCACTTAAACAAGCAGTTGACGGGTAAAGATTTACCTGAACCTCAGTCGGGTGCTCATGGCTCGCCCGATAAATTAGGCATTTGTAAAAATCAAGCTTATCACCATGATCCTGCTGATCAAGATTTACAGCCAATTCAGTCAGCAAAATATACCAACCAAATTTCTGAAATCACTGAGTATGTCGAAAATTTCTTTTTGTTTGCCCAGCAAGATAAATATCAAGATGCACTGAGTAATGGGCGCAAATTGGCGGAAGCGATTTGTAAAATCGTACTCATTTATAAAAAAGGTAAATTAAATCAAGAAGTTAGCTATGAAAGTAGCTGCCATGCTTCGCCTGTTGAGATTAAAATTGATGGCATAAATTACGAATTTGCAATTAATGAAAATCGGGATAAACCTAATTATCAGCCTTTGATGTTAGGGCGTTTAATACCGGAAATTCAAGCATTTATTCCACAAGATGGCGTGGCAGCGATTAGGATATTGCAACAACAAGGTAATCCAGCGACTCATAGCAGTGGAGGGCATCGTCAATTTACAGAAGCAGACTTTTTATTTTGTCAATCGCAAGTTGAATCTTTGATTCATTGGTTGTTCAGAATTTTCTTTAATACACAATTGCCGAATGCGATTCAAGACGCATTAGATAATACCTTGAAACAACTGAAGACTTTTCAGCCCCTTGCCAGCGTCATTAAGACAAAGGCGACGAAAGCACTCTTTGAAAATCAGTTGCTTTTTTTTACGCCCGCCGAAGAAAAAATGATGCAGCAGATGGGCGAGCGATTAGCGCATCAGCATCAAGTTTTGTTATTAGGTGCGCCAGCAACGGGTAAGAGTATGATGGCTTTTGAGATGGCGACGCAATTGAAAGAAAAAGGTTATCAGTCTTATTATTGTAGCTTGGCAAGTGCTGATAAAAGATTGAAGGATGATATTGATGCGTTGTGGGATCGCAAGGTGCTATTTATTATTGATGATTGTCATTTGGATATTGACACCGCAACCGCGCTTTGTTTTAAATTTCATAAAATACCTCATATTACCGCCGCGCTGTTGTTTATTTCCAGAAATATCTCAAAAAAACTACAACATTCGGTTCAATTTGAATGGTTTAATCTTTTTGAAGAGTTGAAGGCGGAGACTTTTCAGACAGAAAGTCATCATTTGGAGACGAAGGTTAGCGGGATTATTGCGAAGTATCAAGCCTATTATGAGCGACAAAAAAGTGATAGTCAGTATAAGGTTGGTGATGAAGCCGTCATTATGGGTAATATCCGTAAAAGTTTAGTGACGTTGTCTTATTATTTAGACTTATGGAAAGAGGAGCCCGTTTTAAGTGATATTAGTGAAGCAAGGGTTTTGGAGACGGTTTATGAAACCTATTTCCGAAAACTCGCATTAAATAAACAAGACATTGCCTGTTTGTTGCAATATGCTTGCTTGTATGCGTTTGAAGTGGAATTTGAGAGCTTACCTGATGATGAGAAAACGACTGAAGGCTTGGCAAAAAAAGGCATTATTTCAGAAGCACGTAAACATTTCTATTCTTTTTATCACAGTGATTTTGCAGATTTGTTATTGCGGGCGTATGAAGCGTATGAGGAAAGCCGTTTTCAAAAAAAATATAAAACGTTTGATAATTTAACGTTTGATAATTTTTTATTGGTACAGATTAAAAGCTATTTGTTAAGTTTTGTCGCGGATTATGGTTATCCAGACAATGTGCATAACATTTTATATCATATTGCTGGTAGTCAAAAGGCTTTTTTATTGGAAAAACTGGTAGCTGATGATGAGTTGAAAGCGTTGATTGCTGCATTTTATGCTGAAAAAAAAGAGAGGATTACTTTATTGCAGTTTGTGGGAGTATTGTCTAAAAATACGCCTATTCCTTTCAATGAATATTTTAAGAACCTATTTGAACAGAATGAATACTTTAAAGAAATCTTTTTGCGTTCTAAAAATTCATTTGGCATTTATGTGAGTATCCTTATAACCTTACGAAAAAATAAGGTAGCCTATAATGCTTTTTTAGGTAATTGGGAGAAACAAGAACCGGCTTTAATAAAACATGCAGGAATACAGTATATTGGCATTAGTTTAAGGAGCTTGCAACTTCGTATAAGCCAAGATAAAGCTAAGCAATTATATGACGGTTTTGACAATGCGTTTTTCACTCCCAAAATACAAGAGGCTAATTTAGCTAACATTGGCAAGGCTTTAAATGAATTAAATCAAGTCAATCCCAGCAAAACCGCCGCTATATTTGCACAAGTTGACAATGCGTTTTTCATTCCCAAAATACAAGAGGCTAATTTAGCTAATATTGGTGAAGCTTTA
>QNEL01000272.1 GCA_003645185.1 Candidatus Parabeggiatoa sp. nov. 3 | reverse complement strand
ATAGGTTATTTAGGAGATATCGGCTTTTGGTTAATCGAACAAGGTTATTTCACCGATGGTATTTTGATAAACAATCTTTTTGCCGCACCATTAATTGCAGTCTCTTGGCTATTTTTATCATTCCTACTGACTTGGTATGCCCCAAACACTCAACAGCTTATGTCGCGTTATCAACCTGCTTTTGAAATTTATCGTGGCGAAGCCTGGCAATATTCAGGATTACAGTGGCAACCCACACGAGCTTGGGCGGCGAGTACCGCAATGATAGCCGCGCTTGCCATACTGAGCCTAACCCGTGTCAGTGAATTTCTGTATTTTCAATTTTAAAGCTTTTTAACGCAAAAGACGCAAAAGGCGCAAAAGGCGCAAAGGGGCTAATGCTTAATTCTTAATTCCTTATCCGTTTTGCTGATTTGGATTAGGTTAGATTTCGCCTCGATCTTTACACATTGTCCAATTGAAATTGCTCTAAACGGCCCCTTAATTCAAAAGGGCGAACACGCAGGTTCGCCCCTACGGGGCCTGTGTAGGGGCGAACCTGCGTGTTCGCCCAATTTGATTTGTGAAATTCTTTTTATGACAGTATTTTTATTGAAAACTTAATTCAAAAGGGCGAACACGCGGGTTCGCCCCTACGGGGCCTGTGTAGGGGCGAACCTGCGTGTTCGCCCAATTTGATTTGTGAAATTCTTTTTATGAACCTCTATAGTTTAAAAGAAAAGATGTTTGGGCCTGTCAGATTTTGCGCGCCAAAGCGGGCACAATTACAAAATTATACCAGGATAATCATGCAAAAGTCGAAAAACTATCTAAAAATGTGGGTGATTTTAATGCCCGTTTTTGTGATAGCTACCATTAGCTTCAATTGGTTCATGAACCCTTATGGGATTTATGAGAGTCCAAAAATTGAAGGCGTGAATAAACTCAAACCGGAATTTTACACCCATTTGCGTATGGCAAAAGCGTGGGCGGTTTATAAACAAAAACCGGATGGTATTATTCTGGGAACATCTCGTAGTGAATATGGCTTAAATCCGAATCATTTAGGCTGGGATTCTCAGCTAGTCTATAATCTTGCTCTTTTTGGTTGCAATCTGTATGAAGCCTTACGGTATTTTCAACATGCTCATGCGATTGAACCTCAAAAACAAGTCATATTGGCTATCGACTTTTTAATGTTTGATATATTTCGACCAAATCTCTTTGATTTTGAAGAATCCCGTTTATTTGTGGATCCCGAGGGCCGTGTGAATCCTCAGTTGTCTTCTGAGAAGTTATTAACGCTTATTTCCATTGACACCTTTTTTGGAAGCATTAACACGTTAAAAAAACAGAAAATTGTTCTGAGTGAAATGCATCTACCCAATGGACAACTACATTGGAACGCGCCTTCTAAAGGTATCCGTCAAGGTGGTGGGCATAGAAGAAGTTTTCAGTCAACTGAAAATAACGCTATAAATTATGGTTGGTTTCATCCACTCAGAAACCCATACCGCTTTACCAACCCAAAAACAGGACAATCAACACTTGACTACTTCCGCACTTTCCTTAACATCGCCTATCGTGATAATGTCGATTTACGCATACTCACTTCACCCTCTCACGCTCGTCTCTGGGAAGCACTGTATATTGTCGGTTTATGGCCCCAATTTGAGCAGTGGAAACGAGAAATAGTGCGAATCAATGAAGAAGTCGCCAAACACTCTCAAAAACCCCCTTTTCCATTATGGGATTTTACGGGCTACAACAGCTTAACGACAGAAACAGTTCCTCCCTTAGATGATGCCAAGACGGAAATGAAATGGTATTGGGAATCATCCCATTACAAAAACGCACTCGGTGAACTCGTATTGGATCGCGTATTTGAATATCAACACCCTGAACGTGTTGTGCCCGATGATTTTGGTGTATTACTCACATCAAGAAATATTGACGAACATCTCAAAATGATTCGTGCCTCACAACAACGCTACCGTGAATCTAACCCAGTTGATGTTGCTGAAATAGAGAAAATGGCTAAAGAAACGCTGGCGCGACGCCAATCTCGTTAAAATCTAAAACCTGACAGGTTTTTAAAACCTGTCAGGTTTGGCTTGGCTTTAAAAACCCGTTACCGGCCCCTACATTTTGATCTATAAAACCTGACAGGTTTTTTAAACCTGTCAGGTTTGGGCGAATTTTGTACGTCATTCAATCGGGAAACGCTATATAAGGAGGTAAAAACATGAGCTTCGTTAATGAATTTGAAGATGAGATTTTTGATGGGGAGAATATAGATATGCCTTCAAAGAAACATAGCCAGGCACAAACCAACATAACTGGGTTGCTCTACAATGATAAGAGATTTACACCGTTTGTTGAATTAAGCTTAGATGCCTCCTCAATTGACTTAAGCCAGTTTGGGCTCAAAGCAAAAGACGAATTGGTGTCAAATGTCTGTGTTTATATTGAACCGCCACTTGATCAAGAAGATGATGAGCTTGGTTTTGATGAAATACGGGTAACTAAAATGCCTGATTTAGCCATCGAAGTGCTTTCGCCAAAGCAAATAATCAATGATTTGTTATTTAAGATTAAAGCCTATTTTGCCTTAGGTGTTAAATCGTGTTGGTTGGTGATGCCTTCTGTACAGATAATCAAAGTTTATTCGCAAGCCGGAGCCAAAATCGTGGCTAAAACTTTTGAGCCACAACGGGATACTGAAATTGTGGATGAAGTGATGGATATTCGTCTACCCATTCAGAAGGTGTTCACAAGACATTAGACTATAGATGTTAATACCAGTAAAACCCAAAATTTAGTGACAGTTCAATTTGTGTTAAGGGGTTTTTGGGGCATGGCACGATTTATCGCTTTTTTGAAATTTCACACGAGGGGCAACCACAAGGGATTGCCCCACAAATGATGTCGCAAAATGAAAATAATAAACCCCCCTTTACCTTCGATATATAAACAAATTATAATTATAATTAATAACTAAAGCATAAAGTGATAACTGATTTTCACATTTAGCTTCGCTGGCCTTCGGCTCAATGCCACCTTCGTTAAGGGCAGACACGCAGGTCTGCCCCTACCAAACCACACGTATTCAGGGGTTGTAGGGGCGAACCTGCGTGTTCGCCCAGGCTTAACGAAGGTGGCATTGGCCTTCGGCTCACGCAAAAGTTGCGCGCAAAAACTGATAACTGAAAAAAAACCATGAACAAAACTTACCAATCCCTCATTCTCTACTGCTTACTCATCATCTCGTTCCACATCAGCGCGGCACAACGAGAAACACTCGACTACATTGTCGTCATTGTCAACGACGATGTGATTGTCAACACGGCCCTACAACAACAACTCCGTTTTGAACAAGAAAAACTGGCTCAACAAAACATTGACTTACCGCCCAATGTTAATCTCGAAAAACGAGTCCTTGAGAGCATGATTCTGATCGCTTTACAACTACAATTGGCTGAAAAAACAGGCATTAAAGTAGAAGACAGCCATTTAAACCAAGCTGTACGGCAGTTTGCCGCGCAATATAAAATGGACTTAAAAACCTTTCGTCAAAAACTCGAACAACGAGGCGAAAGCTTTATACAGTTTCGCGAAGAAGTTCGTCACCGCCTCATTATTGAACGTCTACAACATAGATACGTTATAGACCGTATTAACGTGACTGATAATGAGATTGATAACCTACTTGCCAATCAAGTTCAACAAGGCACCGTCACCACAGAATACCACATCTGGCACATTTTAATCGCAACCCCAGAAGCCCCCTCCCCTGAAGAGATTGAAGCCAAGCGACAAAAAGCTGAAAAAGTCTTAGCCCAACTCAAACAAGGCGCAAACTTTCAAGCCACTGCCGTCGCCGTATCCGACGGCCGCCAAGCCCTTAAAGGCGGCGACTTAGGTTGGGTAAAAGCAGGTCAACTGCCCACCCTATTTCACAACCTGATCAACCAAATGGCAATCGACGAGATCAAAGGCCCCATCCGCAATGCCAGCGGATTTCATATCATCAAACTGGTCAACAAACGCGGCGGCGAACAAAGCATCATTACCCAAAGCAAAGCCCGCCATATCCTCATCAAAACCAACGAACTGGTATCCGACTTTGAAGCCCAAAACCGCCTACAAGAACTCAAAGTTCGTATTGAACACGGTGACGACTTTGCCGAACTCGCACGCGCCCACTCAGACGACACCGGTTCTGCCGCCAATGGCGGCGCACTTCAAGACTGGATCAATCCAGGAACATTAATTCCCCTATTTGAAAAAGTCATGAACGCCATCCCCCTCAAGCAAATCAGTGATCCCTTCAAATCACCCTACGGTTGGCACATCATCCAAGTTCTCGAACGCCGCCAACATGACAACACCCAACAAGCCTTACGCACCCGCGCTAAAAGGCAAATTCACCAACGCAAAGAAGAAGAAGAACTGCAAGCCTGGCTTCGCCAACTACGCGATGCTGCCTATATCAAATACAGCACAAATTATTCTTCAGAGTAGGGGCAAGCCCCAGCCCTTTTATTTCTAAACAGTGTAGAGGCAATCCTACGTGCCCTTGTAAACTAGAGACGCTTTGCGGCGCAAATACTACAGCCTTATATTTAAAACCTAACTAGAGACGCGAGGCATCGCGTCTCTACAGTCTTATATTTAAAACCTAACTAGAGACGCGAGGCATCGCGTCTCTACAGTCTTATATTTAAAACCTAACTAGAGACGCGAGGCATCGCGTCTCTACAGTCTTATGTGTAAGGATGATGGCAAAGGAAAAATCAAATCAACATTCTATCCTCGGAATTTCCACCAACTCAGGGCGGCCGACAGGATCAATACTTTTATCAATTAACCGCGCAGCCGCTTGAACCGCAAAACACTTATCACTTGAATGGATACTACCATATAAACCAAGCAGAAATTCAGGTTCCACAATCTGCCACCCCTTAATATCCCTATACGGTATATCCGATTTAACAAAAAAATCTATAGTCACTTTAACCGAAATCTGGTTTTCATCTTCAACCCGTTTTTCATAACGCCGAAAATCCTGCTCGCTGGGCAATTTATCATACTTTGTCCAAACCTTTTCAAAGCCTCTCTCCTTCAAAATGCTAACAACTGTAGCCACATTTTCAGGGTAGACAAACAAATCAATATCCTTATGATCATGAGCATGTTTATACTCACGATGATGCTCAGGAGACATAAAATGCCAAGCCCAACCACCTGAAACGATAATAAAAGGTTTTATCGCCTCTAATTCTGCAAGGCCAATCTCAATTCGAGAAGGAGGCCATAATTCACCGTATCGATTTTGATTATGTGGAGCGCCCATAATTTAATTTCTCTCATGATGCCTTGAAAAATTGTATACTAAGATTTAATTTATTCAAAACGCTCAAAATTTGAGTATTATAATTAACTCACCAGATCATCGCCTTATTTAAAAACAAAGGAAAATGCTACACAATGAAACTCTGTGGTTTTGAAATAGGTTTAGACAAACCCTTTTTTTTAATTGCCGGGCCCTGTGTCATTGAATCCGAACAATTGGCACTCGAAACGGCCGACATACTAAAAACCATCACGGATGAATTAGCTATTCCATTGATTTACAAATCATCATTCGATAAAGCTAATCGTTCTTCGCACCTCAGTTTTCGTGGCTTAGGTGTAGAAAAAGGCTTACGCATCCTTGAAAAAGTCCGCCAACAAATTGGTGTCCCCATTTTAACCGATGTACATGAAGACACCCCGTTACCCAGCGTTGCCAGCGTTGTCGATGTCTTACAAACGCCCGCTTTTTTATGTCGCCAAACCGATTTTATCCAAAATGTTGCCCGTCAAGGCTTGCCCGTGAATATCAAAAAAGGCCAATTTCTCGCCCCTGGCGATATGAGCCATGTCGTCGAAAAAGCCAAAGCGACGGGCAATAAAAATATCATGATCTGTGAACGCGGTGCCTCTTTTGGGTACAATAACCTCGTCTCCGATATGCGGGCACTCGCAATCATGCGCGACACCGGTTGTCCCATTATCTTTGATGCCACACATTCTGTACAATTGCCCGGTGGACAAGGCCATGCGTCAGGAGGCCAACGTGAATTTGTCCCCGTTTTAGCTCGCGCCGCGGTAGCCGCAGGCGTAGCGGGCCTCTTTATGGAAACCCATCCACAACCTGACCGTGCATTAAGCGATGGCCCTAATGCTTGGCCTTTAGACAAAATGGCACCCTTACTAGAAATGCTCAAAATGCTTGATCGCACCGTAAAAAAACAGGGTTTTTTAGAACAAAGCGTTCATTAGTTCAAAACATTATTATTTAAATCAATGTCGGGGGCCGGTAACGGGTTTTTGTTGCCGGCCCCATTTAAATCAATGTAGGGTGGGTAACGTGTTTTTGTTGCCCACCATCTTAAATGTAGTTTTTGTTGCCTGCCCCATCTTAAATGTAGGGCTCCCTACGTGTTTTTGTTGCCGGCCCCATCTTAAATGTAGGGGGCCGGTAACGTGTTTTTGTTGCCGGCCCCATCTTAAATGTAGCCCACCATCTTAAATGTAGGGCTCCCTACGGGTTTTTGTTGCCGGCCCCATTTAAATCAATGTAGGGCTCCCTACGTGTTTTTGTTGCCGGCCCCATCTTAAATGTAGGGTGGGTAACGTGTTTTTGTTGCCCACCATTTAAATCTTAAAAAAAGAATTACCCAACAATCCAACATTTATTTAACACAAGAGGAAACAAGATGTCAGAAATTGCCAACATCCAAGCGCGTGAAATTCTGGATTCTCGCGGTAATCCCACCATTGAAGCAGAAGTCATTACCGAATTAGAAGCCGTCGGACGTGCAGCCGTACCCTCCGGTGCTTCCACGGGTTCCAGAGAAGCCATAGAATTACGTGATGGTGATCAAAACCGCTATCTTGGTAAAGGCGTGCAAAAAGCGGTTGAGCATATCACAGATGAAATTGCTGACAACCTGATCGGTGTCGATGTGACAGCACAAACTGAAATTGATCGGCTAATGATCGAATTGGATGGCACACCCAACAAGGGCCGTTTAGGCGCGAATGCCATTTTAGCCGTTTCCATGGCAGCCGCTAAAGCCGCCGCTAGTGAACTTGAACTGCCTCTATATCGTTATCTAGGGGGGGCCGGCCCAATGCAAATGCCCGTGCCCATGATGAATATTATCAACGGCGGTGTCCATGCCGATAATAATGTTGATTTACAAGAGTTTATGATTCTGCCCACAGGCGCACCCTCGCTCACAGAAGCCGTGCGCTATGGCGCTGAAGTCTTTCACGCCTTAAAAAGCGTCTTAAAAAGCCAAGGCATGAATACCGCTGTCGGAGATGAAGGCGGCTTTGCGCCCAACCTTTCCTCAAACGAAGCGGCCATCGAAGTCATATTGCAAGCGATTGAAAAAGCAGGCTTTAAGGCAGGAGAAGATATTTGGTTAGGATTAGATGCCGCCAGTTCCGAGTTTTACAAAAACGGCCTTTATGACATTGCCTCTGAAGGCAAAAAACTCGATTCCGCGCAATTTACCGACTACCTGGCCGCATGGGTAGATAAATACCCCATTATTTCCATCGAAGACGGCATGGCAGAAGGCGATTGGGATGGTTGGAAAATACTCACAGACAAACTGGGCAAGAAAGTGCAAATTGTAGGCGATGATTTATTTGTCACCAACACCGCCATTTTGAAAGAAGGTATTGAAAAAGGTGTCGCCAATTCGATTTTGATCAAACTCAACCAAATTGGCACCGTCACGGAAACACTGGCCGCCATTGAAATGGCAAAACGCGCCAACTACACCGCCGTCATTTCCCACCGTTCAGGCGAAACAGAAGACAGCACCATTGCTGATTTAGCCGTTGCCACATCCGCCGGGCAAATCAAAACCGGTTCCTTATCACGCTCAGATCGCATTGCCAAATATAACCAATTGATTCGCATAGAAGAAGAATTAGGCGTGAATGTGACTTATCCTGGAAAAGCAGCGTTTTATAATCTGTTGTAGTGCTTATCGTAATCCTCCCTTTATGTCGTGATGCTTAAAGGCGATTGCGGGATAGAATGCTGATTGAATTGATTTTGATAAATTAATCAGTGTAAATCATGATAATCAGTTTAATCAGCGTTCTATCATCACCTTTATGTCGCACGATCTCTATTTCTATACCATGAAAAACATAAAACTCTATTTAGAAACCTCAAGCTGGAATTTCTACTATGCCGATGATGCACCTGAAAAAAAAGCCATCACTCGTGAATTTTTTGATGCCTTGCCAAATCTCCCTTATGATCTCTATATTTCAGAAGTGGTTTTAGAAGAAATTGACAACGCCTCGGCTGATAAAAAAAACCAACTAAGAAGTTTTATTAAGCCATTTCAACCCACTATTCTGTTGCTAAACTCATCTGTCAACCAGTTAGTCAAGGCTTATCTAGATCATAAAGTTTTGCCACCCAAAGCATTTTATGATGCACGGCATATTGCACTGGCTACTATCAATGAATTGGATTATGTTGTGAGTTGGAATTTACGCCATATTGCCAATATCCATCGCCAACAAAAAGTCAGTGCAATCAATATCTTAAATGGTTATACTAAACCATTACAACTCATCACACCAATGGAGGCCAGCTACAATGACTTTGAAAATTGATAAATCGTTAGCTGAAGTGCTTGAATGGCGAGAAAAGTCGCGACAAGATACGGAATCAATGTCAGAAGAAGAACAAATCGCTTATATTCGTCAAAAAGCACAAAATTTCATGCGCCAACATGATTTAACGTTCACAGCAATCGATTCGAGTGGTCAAAAAATACCTTATCCCCCCCACCTGAATGATAAATGAATCAGTCTATAGCATTTTTCGATTGGGTTAAATCTCAAAAACGATAGAGTGAATTTCGGGCGTATTCTTTTTTTATAACGCAAGAGGCGCAAAAAGTCGAAAAAACATCTTTTTCTTAGCGTAGTTTCGCGGTGCGAAACTTTCGCGTGAAAGCGTCTTTAGCGTCTTTAGCGTCTTTAGCGTCAAAGCGCGTTTAAATATCGCAAAGGGCAACCACAAGGGATTGCCCCTACAACCGCGCCCGTAGCAAAGGGCAACCACAAGGGATTGCCCCTACAACCGCGCCCGTAGCAAAGGGCAACCACAAGGGATTGCCCCTACAACCGCGCCCGTAGGGGCAATCCCTTGTGGTTGCCCCTCTTACGGTTCCTTAGCGTCTTTGCGAGAAGCGTGAAATTAAAAATAAAATAGTCATGTCATACGGATCGTTTAAATCAGTTTCAGAAGTCGCCAGAAAATTTAAGATCAAAGTAAAGGAAAAACCCTTCATAAACCGCCTAAACATTGAAATATCAGAACTCTACTTCTCTGACATGAAGGCACGATTAAGTGATAGCATGAATTTCATTAATGAAGCGACTATATGTGAAAGAATTATTAGGCCGATATTAGACTTAGTAGAGGTAAAATATGAGTTGCTTCGTATATGGTCGCATGTCTCTTACAATGTAGATACAGTAAAAGGTTTAGTAGGTGAACCGGATTATTTAATTGCACCTAGAACGCAATATGGTGATATGTCTATACCCCCTCTTTGTATTATAGAAGCCAAACAAGAAAAATTTGAAGAGGGATGGGCGCAAGCTTTAGCTGAAATGGTAGCGGCCTCTTTTCAAGGTGCCAAAATAGCTTATGGCGTTGTCACCACCGGAAAAACTTGGGAATTTGCTGAATTAAAAGATAATGTGTATACAAAAGATCCGGCATCAGTCTCAGCGACAGACGACTTACAAAAGGTATTTGATATATTGAACGGGTTATTTGATGTAACGAACTCTAGTATTGAGAACAGAGAAGAATTGGATGTGAGTGTGTAAACAATGATGCTGAGTTTTGAGCCATTTATTCTTTTTTATAACGCAAAAGGCGCAAGAGGCGCAAAAAGTCGAAAAAACATCTTTAGCGTCAAAGCGCGTTTAAATCGAATCTTGACAACTTAGCGTCGCTACGAAAAGCGTGAGATTAAAAATAGTGTGCTATCATTAATAAGTACTGAAGCACAAATAAACAGGTATTTTACCGCAAGGGGCAACCACAAGGGATTGCCCCTACGGGCGGTTCGTAGGGGCAATCCCTTGTGGTTGCCCCTCTTGCTCATGCCCCTCTTCTTGGTTGTTTCTTTTAATTAAAATACCTCAAAATTTATGGTTCAGTACTTATTAAACACATTTCGCTTTTTAATGATATCGAGACAACAATAGGAGAAAGCAATCATGTTACGTTTTTTAACAACGATTTTGATAACCTTCCTCATTACCGCCGGATTTCTCACTTATTACGACTACCTCAACCCTGATACACCAACCTTGCCCCGAAAAGGTGCCCTCTTCTCAACGCCACCGACTTCCTCCAATGACGCATCACGTCTCGCCTTAGTGATGGGCATGGGCAACTATCAAAACGCCTTTATTGGCAAATATCCTCTTGAATCGCTCAATAATCCCGTCAATGATGCCACTGATATGGCTAAAACGCTCGATGATTTGGGCT
>QNEL01000271.1 GCA_003645185.1 Candidatus Parabeggiatoa sp. nov. 3 | reverse complement strand
TAAACAGGTATTTTGGGCAACCACAAGGGATTGCCCCTACGGGTACGGTTGTAGGGGCAATCCCTTGTGGTTGCCCCGATTGCTTCTATTAAAATACCTGAAAATTTATGGTTCAGTACTTATCAAGATCAGCAATACTGCTCTCTTCTATCGGTTGCCGTTCGGCATAAAGTTTTCCAACGCTCTGATAAAGCCGTCGGAGTTCCTCCGGTGATACCCGTCTTTTATTGGCAGCGGATTTTATCCAAAAAACCATATCTTTATCACAATAGGGTTTATCAATACCTTTGGGTACAGTAACTACCAAGACATTTTTTTGTTCTACCAGTACCGTTTCTGTAAATATCGTGATAGCGGGTTTAATATTGTTTGATGCCCAATTAAATAACAGGTTATTAACGGTTTCTATTGTCTTGAAATTCAGTCCGATAATATCCCCCGTTTTGTTCTCAACACCAATAATAATCAAGCCGCCTTCAATAATTAGACATCGCAACCATTTCTGCCGCAATATCACCAGACTGCTTAGGCGTAATTTCTCTTTTAAACTGGATTAGGCTGCTTTCTCCAGCATTAATTTTCTCCAGCAATTCAATTGTATTCATCTGTGTTCAAGTTATGTTATTTTCTATCGTTTTTCAGATTCATACGTTTTTTTGTAGGGGCGAACATAAGTGTTCGCCCTTCCTTATGAATTTATAACCAATCCACAAGGGCGAACACGCAAGGGCAGCCTCTACGACATTTTAATTTCATTGAGCAAACTTAGAGTATTTGGGTATTGTGTTTTGAAAAAAGTTTTGAGTTTATCAAAAGCTTCGTTTTCTACAATGAAGTGAGTTGTTTGGTTGTTTAATTCAGAAGTGCTTAAGTCATATTCTGAAAGAGCTTCTAGGTATTCTTGCCGGTATTGGTTGTTTATTACAATGGGCAAGAAGCCATTTTTTAATAACGGAATATTGGCGAACAATCGTGCCATGCGTCCGTTACCATCAAAAAAGGGGTGAATGGAAGTGAAAGCCAAGTGCAGTCTTGTATATGCGTTAAGGGCTTCTTCTTGAGTACTCAGCTTAGTATAGGTGTTGAATTCTGCCACCCATAATTGCATTAAATATTCAATATGCTCGGGCTTTGGGTAGCTTTGATAAATAAGTCGCTCATTTTGTTTGATATATCGTCCATTCGATTCGTTTTTCCATTCTCCAATTGGGCTGTATATATCTACCACGACTTGGGTTTGCACTGCTTTGTGCAGGTTAAAAATATCCGATTTTTTGAGTGTTTCTTTGTCCAACAGGTCGTAAACCAGATCAATGGCACGGGCATGACCAATAACTTCGTTATGTTCCTGAATGGACTTTCCTTTGATAGTCAAGCCATACTCAATAATGAACTGAGTATCTCCAAGGCTAATGGTATTACCTTCCAGAGCATTAGACGTGTAAGTCCATTCAACTTTTAGCCTTGTGAGGAGTTCTTGTTGTTGAGTATGGTTTATACCTTCAAGAAATTTGAGATGTTTCATTAAGTACCTCTATTAAGATTAAAGCATTTTCTAATAGTGCAGTAAGAGACACTACAATGGAACTCGAACGAGTGTTCCAAAATGTATATATTATTACAACTACAACCAATCCACAATCGTGCGTTCTTCACGGTGAAATATCCAGATGCCAGAAATCAATAAGATAATCACCATCGCGACAGAAACCAACATAAATGGTTGTGGTGGTTGCCCAGAACCTAACAATCCCCAACGCCACCCTTCAATTACCCAATACATCGGATTTAATTGGTAAAGCCATAACCAACGTTCTGGCACTAAAGAAGCACTATAGGCGACGGGGGTGGCATACATTAAAATGCTCAAACCATATGTAATGATATCTTGAATATCTCGAAAGCGTACCACGATAGCGGCACACCACAAGCTAATACTTAAAGCGGTGGCACTGGCGAAGAGTACATAAAATGGCAATACCCATAGATTCCACGAAGGCATGACACCATAATATATCATCATGGCAATCAAGACGAGAAAGGCAATCATCAAGTCTATCAAACCACCGAAGAGTGCGGAAATAGGTATGATGAGGCGCGGAAAATACACTTTTGAAATCAGCCCGAGGTGATGAACCAAACTACCAACTGAACCATTAGTCGTCCCTAAAAAATAATTCCAAGGTAATAAAGCGGTATAAGTGAATAACGGATAAGGCAAGCCATCTGAAGGCAGTTGCGCCAAACCACCGAATATAAGGCTAAAAACGATCATGTGGACGACGGGATTGAGTAAAACCCATAATGGCCCAAGTGCCATTTGTCGGTAGCGAGCCTTAATATCGCGTATGGTCAAAAACCAGAGTAATTCCCGATATTCCCATAGTTCTCGTAATGGAAATTCTCCCCAACCTTTGGGTGGTAAAATTTGAGTATGTGGTTTAATTGATGGCACTGAGCTAGTTTTTGTCGTTTTTATCATATTTTTTGTTAATTATAACTTCAGTGAACGAGAGTTATCTCTGTTCTTAAAGCTTTTTCCATCAAAAGAAAGCGCCCCTAAATGATTATTTCCCTTTTGATTTCTATGTATCTCAAATTCTCCGTGCTGTGTATCCACTGACACGATAAAGTTCGAGTTGGGTATTGTGTAAATAGTTCTGTTTGAATTATTATTCTCCAAACTACCCGTGGCTCTTTCCCAATTTTGTATCTTGGCAATATGCGCTGCTGTTGTCAAAACCTTGCTCACTCTTTGGTTGGCATCCATCTGTGATAATGCCTGATAAAAAGTCTCCCAAACTTTCTCAATGTCATCGGAGAGAGACAAACTGTATATTTCCTTCAAATGCAGGATAGTCTCCTCCTTGGTGTCCGGTTTAAAGCGAGGTTTGTAATCCGCCCAATCGCATAAAGTCGTTAGGAACGGCAAATGGCATTTGATGACATGCTGTTTTTTACTGGCATTTTTAATAGACTGCTGTTCCGTAACAATCTCTGCCTGTTCATTCAGTTTATTGAGCGAAAAATCTAACCGGCAAACATCCCATTGCGCGTCACTGTCCAGACTCACGACTAAAGAATATTTCAAATATGCGGCTGCGATGCCAGTTACGCTATATTCTGTCTCATTGATGGTGATGGAGATTAAATCGTAATCGTTTTTTTGCGGATCATCTTCCGTGATATACGGCGAATCAAACATTCCCAACAGAAAAATATACACCGGATCACTGAAATCATAATTGGTTTGCAAAAACGCTAGGATGCTTTGGCTTTGGGTAATCTTTTGTTGGGCAAAATCCTCGCTACGCCTGAAAGCAAAGGCATCTTCCCCCAAAGATTCTGTAATCCGCTTGAGCAATTGAGCTACGTCAGCCAAGTTTTCCAACTGGCGGCGGGCTTCGTCATCATCGGCTGCTTTCTTAAGCGACAACTCATTAAAAAATATATCCATTGCTATTTCCGTTAAAAAAGCTTCAACATTGACTTTGTCCATTCATCAAAAAAGCCTTTAGGGATTTTAGCTACCGTGCCTTCGGCTGTTTTACGGTGTAGCTTGCCCTTGTCATCAATTAAAATGGAGGTAATATCACTGCGATTATCTTCTTCAAAGCGTTTGAAATAAAAAGATATCACATTTTCCGAGGCGATACATTTTTCCCTAGTAGCAATACGGATACCATTCAAAATATGATCGCTGTGGGTTTCTATGAACAATTGCACCCCACTTTGTGCAGCAGCAGCGAACAACTTGCCAAGTTCCACTTGACCGCGCGGATGGATATGGGATTCTGGATTTTCTATTAAAATCAGCTTATCTTTTTCCGCTGATAGCAGAGAAACAATCACCGGCAGTACATAAATCAAACCCAAGCCTACGTTTTTAGGTTTGAACTTATGGGTAATACCTTGGTCGGTATCGAATTGAAAATCAAGGCGGACTTCTTCGTTTGATATTTCCTCGGTTTTCAGTCTTACGCCCGTTGCAAGTTCACTCAGCCACGCTTCAGTTTGATGAATCAATTTGTTGGATCGGGCATGAGGGTGATGCAAAATCTCATTAACTTCATAGTCACCATAGACATGCAGGAAATGCGTGGTGTATTCGCCGGACAAGCCAAGGCTTTTCTGATTTTTCACAACTTCAACGGAGGCCGGATAAGCATTTTGCGCCCCGGCTCGCTCGGCGCTGAGATATTGAAAAGCGGAGCTAAACACGTTGCATTGTTGCAGTTGTTCTGGCGAATAGTCGGCCGACGCACGTAGTACATCACGGTTGGGATGGCTTAACACGTCGCAATCAAAGAACCATTCCAAGCAATGCTGCTCGGATACGCACCTAAACACAATTTCTTTGTCTGTGCCGAATTGGTAATACACATCTTCCGCTACGCCAGCATCAAACAGCGTATTACTGGGGTTATCCAGTTTTAATTCACCTTTGCCGATTTCAGGGCTTTGCCGCAATAAAAGCAAGGTTTGAATCAGCGAACTCTTGCCTGAACCGTTTAAGCCCGTTAGTAGGTTAAGATGGCGTATTTCTAAGTCAATTTCTTTGAGTGACTTGAAATTTTTGATGTATAGTTGGCTTATCATCTGCTTTATCTCTAATGCCTCTGTGAATTGAATAGTTGCTGCGCTTCTGCCTCTGCGCGTTCAATAAGGTAATGGCTATCAAAACGAAAAATATCATTATGTTCTAAGATATTAAACATGACTTCAGTCACTTCCAATCCTTCCAACAAAGCGTGATATTCCATTTTATCGAAAGGGCTTGAATCAAAAAAACTCAGTTTTTCCTTCTTGGCAAACTTGATAAAGGCCTCCGCAATGCTATTATAATTTTTTATAATGTCGATTTTATTGCTGCTATTATTTTGACTGTGTTCCAGCATTGTGGCTAAAAAAATAGGATAATCATCTTGACGTGGACAAATTCCGTTACCATCCGTCCACTTCTGTAAAAACAGCACACTGGTTTTGGTTCTCAATTGCTGTTTGAATACATTACCGGGCAATCCCACCACCGCCAGAATACGGCTGCGAGCGGCAATAAATTCACGAATATATTTATCCAATACATTATTGAAACGGCCTTGCGGTAAAACCACAGCCATACGCCCGCCGGGTTTTAGAAAATCCAAATTACGCTCAATAAACAAAATATTGCGCCCCATTTTATTTTTTTGGGCTAAATCATACTTGGCTAGTATTCTGGGCCTTTTAATATCTCCGCCAAACGGTGGGGTTGCCATTAACACATCGAAACCGAAAATGCGGTTGTCTTTGCCGGTACGCATGCCCTTTAAGCGTTTCCAGCCAGCGTAATAGGTGTCAATCCATTCCAGATCATCGTCCGTGCGCTCATGCCAGCATTCGTAATCTAGCGTGTTCAAGTGCAGCACATTGGTTTGTCCGTCTCCTTTGATTAAATTCAAGGTACGTCCGACTCGCACGGCTTTTTCATCAAAATCAATGGCAAACACGTTGTTTTTGACATACTCTTTCACACGCGGATGCGCTTTGGCAGCGGTAAATAAGTGAGTGTCGCTGATGCCTTCTTCCTCGTGTATCTGTTTACGCACATAAAAATAAGTCTGTATCGGAAAACCGCAACTGCCTGCCGCCGTGTCAATCATGGTTTCGTGTTCTTTGGGATTCAGCATCTTTACGCACATATCAATAACATAGCGCGGTGTAAAATACGGCCCTTTTTCGCCTTTGCTGGTTTTATTGATAAGGTATTCAAAGGCTTCATCCACTATGTCGAAATTAGAGTTAAACAGTTTGACATTCTGCAACGAGGCGACGCAGATGGATAAATGTGAGGGTGTCAATTCAATTTTTGTATTGTCCGCAAATACCCCTTCCCAACGGTTGCGGGCTTTTTCAAAGAGTTTTTGTATCTTGGTTTTCAACTCAAACTGAGTATTGCCATAATTTCTGAATTCCAACTGGCGTTTTTCATTACGCCCGCTTTCCATCTCATCATAAAGCTTGGTAAAAATAAGCTTAAATATCTCTTCAAAAACATCCACGCTCGCATTAGCTAAAACCTCCTCTTCCATTTCCAGAATCAATTCTTTTAAGGATTTGCGCTCTTTGCGTAATTTGTCGTTTTTGATTAAATCGGCAATCATCCAGCGTTCGGTTAAAACATCCGACAATTTTTGATTGGCATAAGGAATATGTGACAAGTCTTCAAAATAATTCCGCTCTTTGTGTCGGTAATGTGAAATTTTATCGCCATTTGTCCACACGCCTATTTGGGCATTGGTAGCATGGCAATACGAGCGTAATTGATCTTTGCCGTCTTGGAGTTTGGGCTTTTTGAGTTCGACAATAATGTATTCGGTATTTGGGCAGTCTTTGTCGAATATCACAATATCCGCGCTTTTTTTCTGTCGTCCGAATGTGATTTTATGCTCAAATGCCAAACGTTCTAGGGGGTAGCCGTACTCATTCAGCAAACGATTGGCGTAAAGCTGGCGAACGATTTCTTTTGGCTTGAGTTGGATGTCTTTGTGGCGCACCACGCATTTTACAAACGGCGTTTCTTTGCCGCGTACAGTTTTAGTAACAACGCGCTTGCACAGCGCGTTGATTTCATTTTCTGAAAATAGCGATAAACGGTAATTGCTGTTCTTTAGTATAGTTTGGATAATGTCGATCACTTTGATCATTCTGTTTTTGGAATGTGAATTAGGCGTTAAAAGTGGTGTAGTATTTTAGAAAAACAATTGCTTAGGAATGCTCACGTTGTAGATTAAATTTAATTATGGGCGAACACGCAAGGGCTGCCCCTACATAGGCGCTCGTAGGGGCGAACCTGCGTGTTCGCCCTTTCTGCGTGTTCGCCCTTTCTTGCTGTTTATTTTGCAATTTATTTATTTTTTGTCTCAAAAGTGCTTATCGTGGCGTTTCGATCCGCAATAGGGTTTTCAACCAATCGGGTAATGTTGATAATAGAATTGATATCAAACATCCAAATATTAACCAATTGATGATTTCTTCAATAAGAAAAACTAAGTGGTTTCCCGTTTTTTGCAATGAAAAAACAAATGAAAATAGCCCTGAAAACCATACGGCAAAGAATGAAGCCCACATTGTAAAAAGAATGGCTATTAATAAAAAAACGGAACACTGACTCAGTGGGTTTTGGATTTTGAACCAGGCGAATAGTTGCGGTAGAGTCAAAATAAGAAAAATGAGCCGATAATCCCAATTATTCCCAATGATAAAAGTACCAATATAAATAATGGAACCTATGCGAAAGCTGTCAATATATTGGGTGGTGATCAACTTATTTTGGGTATGGGTTTGAATGAAAGCTAGCCGAGTCGCTAAATAAGAGGCGACTAAAACAAACAATACCGCCATGAAAGAGAATAGTGTTCTAAAATGCTCTGGTATGCCCAAGCCACTTATGCTTTGAAAAATAGGATTCAGCCCGTCAAATAGGACTCGACTACCATAAGAGAGGTTGGCTGAACGCGGTACTGTTGTACCAATGAGTATGACATCTTGCCAAGTATATATCATGTATATCATAAATAGCGTGCCAACCATTAACATGATAATAATAGCGCGTTTTTTGTCTTCTCTCAGGGCACTCATAATACTAACGATAGGGTACAATTTGAGAATGGAAGCCATCAAAATGAAAAAATAGGGCAAAATGCGTCTCTTTTGCATCAAAAAAACAGAAAGAGATAAAAAAACAAATATCATGAGATCATTATTCCCCCTTTCTACAGCTAACATGACTGCGGGAGAACATAAAATCAGGCCATAGAACAACCCTTCGCTAACACTTAAACGTTTGATTATAATGATAAAAATACAGGCATAAAATAGAATGGCTTGCAGGATGCCTAAGATAAAAGTATGGCTCTGATCTAAACCCAGTGACGATAATCCAAGCCATAGGCGAGGATAATTCATGGGTCGATTCCAAGGATCACAAGGATTATGAACGAGCGGATCGAAACCTTGTCTATAACATTCTAGTGCTGATGTGATATCACGCAGATCGGCAAATGAGGGTGACATAGATGGCACACCTAAATAAGTCCAAAATTGAACGTAAGGCATCACGAAACTAGAAATGTATATCATTGAAAAATAAGTGATTAAGAACAATAAAACAATGATACGCCCATCCATTTTTGAATTTTTAGACAAGATAGAAGATAGAAAAGGAGTTAGATTGAGCAATTTTTGTTTCATAAATAGTTTTGATTTGAACTCAAGTTATGCTTATTCCAAGCAAGCAAAATTCGTTTATCCTAGTGCAGGAAAGCGGAAATGATCAGACCACACCCAGCCAACAGCTAAAGCAGTTGTCTGAAAGCTTAAGTCACCTAAAGGTGACTAGCTCCCCACAATATTATTGTTAGCATCATTTCTGTCAAAAATGTTTTATATACGTGTTAAAAGTTATCATTTGCGCTTTTTTGGAAGTAAAAATCCATTTAAAGCTGCCAGTTTTATCAAAAAATGCAGCTTGTTAGTCACCACCACCTGACTTGAGCTTTTAGACAACTGCTTTAGCTGTTGGCTGGTTAGCTGGGTGGTCTGGGGATTGGAGCGATCCTACACTAGTACAGGAAAGCGGAAATCCTAAGACCACCTAGTAGGCCTAAAAAGGGGCAACCACAAGGGATTGCCCCTACGAACCGCCCGTAGGGGCAATCCCTTGTGGTTGCCCCAGTTTTTCAATGGTATGGAAACTGGAGCGATCCTGCACTAGTCAGTTGTTGTACTTAACACCTTTAGCCAGTTCAATAAAAATGTCATCCAATGAACGACTGATTTCCCAATTCGGGTAATCGGATTTGAAACGATGCAGATTGCTAATATAACAGATATGATCGCCGCGCCGTGGTTGTTCAATATATTCTGTTTGTAATGTCTTCCCAATCAAGGCTTCAAAACGAGTTATGGCTTCTAACATGGAAACGCTGTTCATGCGGGATCCCCCTAAATTATACACGGCGGCAATGCGTGGATGGTTATAAAATGCTAGAAAAGCTGTACAGACATCAAAGGCATGAATATTATCACGCACTTGTTTTCCTTGGTAGCCATAGATTCTATAGGTTCGTTCTTCGTGTACAGCACGGGCCAGATAAGCCAAGAAACCATGCAATTCGGCTCCGGCATGATGGGAACCCGTCAAACAGCCACCCCGAAAACAAACCGTGGGCATTTGAAAATAACGACCATATTCTTGCACTATGATATCTGCGGATAATTTGGACGCACCAAACAGGCTATGCAAACACGCATCGACACGACAGGTTTCATCAATGCCTTCATAATCTGCTGGCTCGGCATAATCATAGCGTGTTTCTAGCTCAACGAGTGGCTTTTCGTTAGGGACATCACCATAAACCTTGTTGGTACTCATGAAGATAAAGGGCGATTCTGGACAATAATGACGAGTGGCTTCCAGCAAATTAAGCGTGCCTACCGCATTCACTTCAAAATCATCAAAGGGCCGATCTTTGGCTAAGTCATGTGAGGGTTGGGCTGCACAATGGATGAGCAGGTTTGGTGGAGATTGGCTAATCAGATCACATATTGCTTGGCGGTTGCGAATATCCAAAGCATGAGAGACGAAATGGCGCGTTGACGCTTTTAAATACGCGAGTCTCTGACTGGTGTCACCATCTGGCCCAAAGAAATCACGACGCATATTGTTATCCACGCCCTGCACTTGCCAGCCCCGTTGTTCAAAAAAAATAACGGCTTCTGAGCCGATTAAGCCACTGCTACCCGTAATTAACACGCTATGTTTGGTTTGATTCATTTTTTTTCCTCAAAAAACATGAATAAGGGCGAACACATGAATAAGGGCGAACACATGAATAAGGGCGAACACATGAATAAGGGCGAACACATGAATAAGGGCGAACACATAGGTTCGCCCCTACGTTCGACGGTGGAATAAGGGCGAACACATGAATAAGGGCGAACACATGAATAAGGGCGAACACATGAATAAGGGCGAACACATAGGTTCGCCCCTACGTTCGACGGTGGAATAAGGGCGAACACATAGGTTCGCCCCTACGTTCGCCCCTACGTTCGACGGTGGAATTGACGTATCCACTGGAATACTCCGATTAGCTTCCAATAAAACATGCTATACATTTTTTTCCAAAAACGTCGTTTTATGACGACAATATTTTCAACAGAAGAAGGGGGGGGCTAAGTATAAACTACCACCATAGATCATATAATCTTTCTTATCGTTTTGATAAGTCTTGCCCTCTTCGTATTGATGATACCGTTCTGTCGAATTGTGTTCGTGTTTGGTGAAAATGGAATAACACGGATTTGAAACTGCAATGCCAGCTTCTATTGCTTTTTGAGACAAATAAGAATCACATCCCGCTGTACCCATAAAAAAGTCATTTTCAAATGGCTTGATGGGAGACTTAAAAATCCAAACATCATGACTGCCTATAGCACTTTCAAGTTGCCAAGTATTATATACATTCACTGATTTAATAGTATTCAATGGTATTAAATAGAAGAAAATACCAATGAACTTTGTCGTTCAAGCAATCTACAATTCTTAGGTATTGATGAAAAAGGTTCGTCCAG
>QNEL01000270.1 GCA_003645185.1 Candidatus Parabeggiatoa sp. nov. 3 | reverse complement strand
GATCACTTTACGTCCCATAAAGGACGAGCTTAAAGCTATTTGGTCAGTACGATTTCTGTACTGATCACCTTTTCATCACAACCATTAAGACTAACATAATAGTATTTAGTGCTATTGAATTCCTTAAAATACGATTAAATCAGTGAATAAACACAATACGCATGAAAACCCAAATTGAGCAAATTAAAGTTAAGAATTTTAGGTTATATAAGAATTTACAAGTTACTGATTTGCAGCGTTTAAATGTTTTTTTAGGCGCGAACGGTTCGGGTAAAACGACTTTGTTTAAAGTGTTCAGTTTTCTATCTACCTGCTTAAAAGAAAATGTCACAGTTGCGGTTAATCGTGAAGGCGGTTTTAAAGAAGTTATCACTCGTAACAGTAACCCAGAGAAAGATTGCATTGAATTTGAAATCAAGTTTCGTCATTTTGAGCAAGGCGAAAAAAGTCCTTTAATCACTTACCATTTAAAAATGGGTTTTAATCGCGGTAGAGTCTTTATTGAAAGGGAAGTTTTAAAATATAGTGAGAATTACAAAAACAAACCTTGGCATTTTTTAGATTACTCAAGAGGAATCGGTTATGTCACACTAAATGAAAGGGATTATGTTCGTAAAGGATTGGAAGCTGAGGAAGAACGTGAGGAGCAAGCCTTGGGTGCTGAAGATGTTTTGGCGTTAAAAGGCTTGGGACAATTTGAACGTTATAAAACCATTAAAAGTTTTAGGACATTATTAGAACAATGGTTAGTTTCTAATCTGCAAAATGAAGAGATGCGTAAAATCAATGAGGTAGGGGCTGATCAGCAACTTTCTTTATCGGGTAATAATCTGGCACAAGTTGCTAGTTTTCTTCATGAATATCATCCCGATATTTTTGAAACCATTCTAAGCAAAATGAAACAACGCGTTCCTGGCATTGACAAAGTAGGTATTGTCATCAATGAAGCTGGGCAAATTTTACTCAAGTTTGGGGATAATAGTTTTACCGATCCGTTTATTTCAAAATACACTTCTGATGGCACTATTAAAATGTTTGCCTATTTAGTGTTATTGCATGATCCCAACCCGCGTCCATTGCTCTGTATTGAAGAACCTGAAAATTATCTTTATCCGACTTTATTGAGAGAACTAGCTGCAGAACTCAAAGAATATGCAGTACGTGGCGGACAAGTTTTTGTTTCTACCCATTCCCCTGATTTTGTGGATGCCTTAAAAATAGAGGAATTGTTTTTAGTCAAAAAAGAACAAGGCAGTAGTCGCATATTTCCGGCTAAAAAATATGATGACGAGATAACCGAACTCTATGAAAATGGGTGTGAATTAGGTTGGCTGTGGCAACATAATTATTTCAAAGGCATTAATCCATGATCATTTTTTTAGTTGAAGATTATTCAATGAGAAAATTTTTAGAAGGTATTTTACCTCGTTTAGGTTTTCAAGACTATGCGTTTGAAATTAAGCATCATCGTGGCAAAGAAGATTTAATCAGTCACTTGCATCAAATTATCCCAAGCCTATCTAAACGCGCTCAACAAATCATTGTTCTCATTGATCAAGATAAACAAAATTGTGTCAAACTGAAAAATAAAATCAAGGAAAAAATGGCTTGGTGTGCTTGTGAGTACAAAATAAGAATAGCCTGCTATGAATTAGAAGCTTGGTTTTTAGGGGATATGAAAGCAATTACAGAATGTTCGCATAGATTTAAAGCCCCTTTTTTTCAAGGTAAGGAAAAATATCGTGATGTTGATCGCATTGATAAACCATCCCGTGTTATTGAAGAAATCGTACCCGATTGGAAAGAACAATATGCGAGTAAACCTCAATTTGCAAAAAAAATAGCGGATTCTGTCTCTTTGGAAATGCAAAACGTGGAAGGTTCTAATCGTTCGCATAGTTTTCATGTTCTTTTAGAAACCTTACGTTCCTTTGAGCATTGCAGCCTTTAAGGCGTTGTAGCGGATGCTATTTTTATGATATCGTTTTTCAGATAATTACGGCAAAAGGGCGAACACGCAGGTTCGCCCTAAAATTATAAATTGCGCTTTTTATAAATTGCGCTTTTTTTAATTTTTAAGCCAACAGCGGGCATCAGTTGTCTTATAGCTTAAGTCAGGTGGTGGTGACTATACTTAGCACCGTCATAAATTGCGCTTTTTTTAAGGGCATTTTTCTCGTTTAAAAATGAGTAGAGTAATATGACGTGATAAGAGACGCGAGCATCGCGTCTCTACGAGAAAAAACGGAAAATATGACATCATGTCGTTCAATTTTGAAAAACACCTGATGGCACCAACCCAGATTGATTCAAATCACAGAATCACGCCAATTTATTGATGGGTTTGTAATTAACAATTTCACTTAAGAAGTTTCGCGAAGCGAAACGTGAAATAGTCTAAAAATTGTCGTTAATCCCCTTTTTTAAAGGAGGAAATCGCTATAAAAAAAAGCGCAATTTATGACGGTGCTAAGTATAACCAAATACGCAGTAACTGTGGACAGTATATAACCGCTTGATTTCTAATAAATAATTCCCACAACGGTTGCTGTGAAGCAAGTCGCTAATACGCCGGCAAAAATGGATTTTATACCCAGAGAAATGATGTCATCTCTTTTTTCGGGTGACATTGCCGTTAATCCCCCTATCATAATTCCTAAACTGCCTATATTGGCAAATCCACACATTGCATAAATCATGATGATTTTGCTCCTATCTTGCAGTGCATCGGCCGGTAAATTCAATAACTGTAGGTAAGCTAAAAATTCATTTAAGATCACTTTGGTACCCATTAAGCTGCCGGCCGTGAAAATTTCAGAATAGGGAATCCCGATTAAAAACATCAAGGGTGCCATGATGAGCCCTAAAATGCTTTGTAATGTTATCGGCTTGTCTTGAACTTGAGGCAATAACTGTAAAATTTGGTTGACTAATTCAACTAGGGCGACTAAGACTATCAGCATGGCTATGATATTGATCAACAATTTCACGCCATCTGTGGTACCTTTGACAATGGCATCCATCGCACTATGAGCCATTTTAGGTAAGACGATTTTCTCATTTGAGCTATCCTGTTGAAAGGGTACAATCAACATTGAGATGATTAAAGCCGAAATCACGTTTAACAAAGATGCGGTTAAAATATGCCCCATGGCATCTGGGAATTTGGCCGATAAGATATGGGCGTATAAAATCATCATTGTGCCCGCAATCGTTGACATACCTGCCACCATAACGGCGAATATTTCACCCCGTGTCATGTTTTTTAAATACGGCTTGATCAATAAAGGAGCTTCTACCATACCCATAAAAGCATTGGCTGCGGCACCCAATCCTACCGAGCCGCCGACGCCTAAACTCTTTTGGAGTAAATAAGAGAAAAATTGAACTACCGCTGGTAAAATACGATAGTAATAGAGTAAATACGACAAGGCGCTGATCACTAAAATCAAGGGCAGGGCTTTGAAGGTTAGATTAAACATCGCGCCTTGATCTGTGATTTCAAAAGGGGCCGGCCCGCCGCCCAAATAACCAAACACAAAAGCAGTACCGGCCGTCGTTGCGCTGTCTAGTAGCAACACGACTTGGTTTAACCCTAAAAACATTTGTTGAAAGAGGGGCAATTTTAAAAACAAAACGGCCAATGTGAAGTGAATCAAAACCCCAATCAATAGAGATTTAAACTCAATCGCTTTTTTGGCTTCGCTGAAAGCGTAGGCTATTAATAGAATAGCCACTAATCCGAATAGGCTTTGTATTATTGTCATGGTTAAGGGTTAATGGTTAATGGTTAATGGTTAATGCGGTTAATGATTAATGCATAAAACCTCATGCTTAAATCTTATCCAAAAATGAGCTTGGGGTAAAATAAATTGATTTTGTTTTCAGCTTTTCGTTCCAAATTGATTTTGCTTTTATTTGTTTTTGAACGACTGATAATGAGATAGTGATGCAATGTAGCTGAGATGATAGAACACTGATGATGCTGATTGTCATGATTGACGCTGATTTTTTAATCTTTAATCTGTGTTAATCAGTTTAATCATGATAATCAGCGTTCTATTCCATTTTTAATTTTCCATCACCTACATTGCACGACTATTAATCTTAATAAATGACAAAGGTGATTATTATGTATGAAACCGTTATCGGCCTTGAAATTCACGCTCAATTAGCGACGAAAAGTAAAATTTTTTCAAGTGCTTCAACGGCTTATGGTGCCGAGCCCAATACGCAAGCTTGTGCCGTAGATTTAGGTTTACCGGGCGTATTGCCCGTGTTGAATCAGGAAGTTGTGCGAATGGCGGCTAAATTGGGTTTAGCTATCGGGGCAGAAGTTGCACAACGATCCGTGTTTGCACGCAAAAATTATTTTTATCCTGATTTACCCAAGGGTTATCAAATCAGCCAATATGAATTGCCGATAGTCAAAAAGGGGCAATTGCAAATTGAAATTGATGGCGAAGAAAAAACGATTGCTATCACTCGTGCCCATTTGGAAGAAGATGCGGGTAAATCCGATCATGAGGCTTTTCAGGGTGTCAGCGGTATTGATCTCAATCGGGCCGGTACACCTTTATTAGAAATCGTTTCAGAGCCCGATTTGCGTTCCCCCAAGGAAGCGATTGCTTATATGAAAAAACTGCATACCTTGGTGCGCTATTTAGATATCTGCGATGGCAATATGCAAGAAGGCTCTTTTCGTTGTGATGCGAATATCTCAATTCGCCCTTTAGGGCAAGAAGAATTGGGTACGCGCACGGAATTGAAGAATCTCAATTCTTTCCGTTTTGTTGAACGTGCCCTCAATATTGAAATTGAACGCCAAATTGATGTCATCGAAAGTGGGGGGAAAGTCGTTCAAGAAACCCGTTTGTATGATGCGGATAAAAATGAAACGCGCCCAATGCGTAGCAAGGAAGATGCGAATGATTACCGTTATTTTCCCGATCCGGATTTATTGCCAGTAGTGATTGAGCCTGCCTTTTTAGATGAGATTAAAACAGCGTTGCCAGAATTACCCGATGATAAAAAACAACGCTTTATGCAGCAATATGGTTTGTCGCTTTATGATGCGAGTACGCTGATAGGTAGCCGTGAACTCGCTGATTATTTTGAAGAAACGCTTAAAGCGTCTGGTGGTGAGGCGAAATTATGTGCCAATTGGGTGATAGGTGATTTGACAGGTTTATTGAATAAGCACAATTTGGAGATTGGCGATTCTAAAATCAGCGCGACTCAATTGGCAGGCATGTTGCGTCGTCTTAGCGATAAAACGATTACGGGTAAAATCGCGAAAACGGTTTTTGAGGCGATGTGGAAGGGTGAAGGGGATGCGGATAGCATTATTGAGAAACGCGGTTTGAAACCGATCACGGATAGTGGCGCGATTGAACAACTGATTGATGAGATTATCGCGAAGAATCCAAAACAAGTGGCCGATTATCGCGCTGGTAAAGACAAATTGTTTGGTTTTTTTGTCGGGCAGGTGATGAAAGCGTCAAAGGGTAAAGCGAATCCGGCGCAGGTGAATGAATTATTGAAGACAAAATTGAATTCAAACTAAAGTTGATCTCGCACAGCGAATTACTGCGTATGAACTCCACATTCAAACTAAAGTTGATCTCGCACAGCGAATTACTGCGTATGAACTCCAATTCTAGTTAGGTTTTCGTTCCAACTTTAGTTTGCAATTCAAAGATAAAAAAAAAGCACAACTCTAGTTTGTCAGATAAATATGTTGGCCTTGAACATACTGGATATCAAGGCCTTGATAATTGATAACTGATAACTGAACACTGATAACTGAAAAACGATATGTCAACATTAGTCGTTGTCAAAAAAAACGGGGTGGCTTGTATTGCGGCAGATACGATGGATCGTTTTGGGCATCAGAAGCAAGTTGCGACATACTTGAGTCATTCTCAAAAAATCTTATGTATCGGTGACGCTTATATCGGTATTGTTGGCAATTCAGCCCACTATTTGGTTATGGAGAGTATTTTTTCTCAAATCGAACCGCTTCCCCATTTTCAAACTAAACAAGAGATTTTTGAATTTTTTTGCAAGCTGCAGCCTATTTTGAAAAATAACTATTTTCTCAACCCGAAACATAAAAAGGTAACACTACCTTACGAGTCGAGTCGATTTTCTTTGTTTATCGCGAATCCTTATGGTATTTTTGGCGTATTCAGATTGCGGGAAGTGTTTGAATACTCAAAATTCTGTGCCATCGGCTCAGGTAATCGGTATGCCCTTGGTGCCCTATATGCGGCCTACGAACAGAGTGATTCAGCAGAAACGATTGCAAAATGCGGAGTCGAAGCGGGTATTGAGTTTAATGCCAGTTCTGCTGCGCCAATAACCTCTTATCGCATTGAATTAATTCAATAATGAGAACACGTCGGTAGGGGCAATCCCTTGTGGTTGCCCTATTCAATAATAATTTCTTGAAAATGCTCAAAATCTAAAATGGAGTCAAAATGTCAACATTGGTTGTCGTGAAAAAAAATGGGAAGGCTTGTATTGCAGCGGAGACGCTAACAAGCTTTGGCAGTCGCTGGCAACGGGCCGCTTATGTGGCTGAACCAGACAAAATACAGCAGTTTGGTGATAATTATATTGGTATTGTGGGCAGTGCAGCTCATCATCATGTAGTGGAAAGTATTTTCTCTAAAACGAAAAAAATGCCCTGTTTTAAAAATCGACTGGCTATTTTTGAATATTTCCGTAAACTCCATCCGCGTCTGAAAAATAAGTATTTTCTCAATCCGAAAGACGATGATGACGATCCTTATGAGTCTAGCCAAATGGATCTGTTTATTGCGAATCCCTACGGCATTTTTGGCGTATTCAGTTTACGGGAAATTGATGAGTACCAAAAATTTTGGTCAATCGGTTCAGGTAGCGACTATGCGCTGGGCGCGATGTATGCGGCATACGATCAGTTTGAGGAAGCAGAAGCGATTGCACGAATAGGCGTTGAGGCCGGAATAGAGTTTGATGATGGTTCCGATGCGCCGATTACCGCTTATAGTGTTGATTTAATTTAGAAAGTAATTGATTGCTTGTAGGGGCAATCCCTTGTGGTTGCCCTTGTTAATATTTTTAGATGGTGGGCAACAAAAAACCGTTACCCACCCTACATTTGATCATCGAATAACAGATTATTGATTGATTAAATAGATGCCATCAAGGGTAATTTATGATGACTTGGATCTCGAATAAATTCGATAAAGGTGCGAGTCGCTAATGACAGTTTCTTGCCTTTCAGGTATACCACATACCACTGGCGTTGCAAGGGAAAGCCTTCGACATCCAGTATCACCAAGTGCCCTCCATTCAGTTCCAATCGCAAATTATGTAGCGATAGCACCGCTATGCCTAATCCTGCCATCACAGCTTGTTTAATCGCTTCACTGCTACCGAGTTCCATATAAGGTTCAATTGAAAAACCCTGTTCTGCAAACAATCGTTCCGTTAATAGGCGCGTACCTGAACCCGGTTCTCGTTCCAAAAAACGTTCTTTGCTTAAGTATTCTAGCGGAATTTCGCGGCTTTGCGCTAAGGGATGATCGGGATGCGAGATCACGACTAGCGTGTTATGCAAAAAAGGGTGCGCTTCTACCTTCAAATTGTCAGGCACTTGCCCCATGATCAGCAGATCATCCTGATTACAGCGTAGACGTTCCAAAACCAAGGCTCTATTAGCAACCGTTAAGCTGGGCTTAACTTGCGGGTGCAGATCAAGAAATGCGCCAAGCAAATAGGGCATAAAATATTTGGCAGTCGTCACAACGGCAATTTGTAAGTTGCCCTTAACCACTTGTTTAAGCTCTGCTGTTGTATTTTCTAAATCGGATAACTGTTCAAGAATATTGCAGGCCGTTTTATAAACTTGACGGCCCGCAGCTGTCGGGTGTGTTCTTTTGCCGACTTGCTCTAGCAATGGCAAATCAATGGTTTCACTGAGCTTTTTGAGCTGCATTGAGACAGTCGGTTGTGTTAAATGCAACAATCTGCCTGCATGAGAATAACCACCTAGTCGAACAACCGCTTCATAAATTTGTAATTGACGTAATGTAACGTGGCGAATCAGAAAATCTGAACTGGTTTTATTCATAGTGTTTTGATTATAGGTTTAATAGGGCGAACACGTAGGTTCGCCCCTACATTAATATCAAATTAACGTGTTCGCCCTCAAATTATTTTTCTGAAAAATTAAAATTTTGATTATAGCCTATAATCTATAGCTATAATCTAAACTGTCGATTTTTATTTATAAATAGAATCTGTTGTGTGGAATGCTCAGGCTGCCAGAATAAAAAATGAACAATGAACTCATTAGGCTTATTTATTGAAAGCGACTAACGCAAAATAAATTTTGCACTCCAACAGCAAAATAAATTTTGCACTCCAACAGCAAACGAAAAGCTGTCGCAAAATAAATCTCAATTCGTTGTACTCTATAATCTATAATCTATAACTTTAATCTAAATTGTCGATTTTTATTTATAGAATATCTTGTGTAGAATGCTCGCTGTAAACGTAACCGAGTTATATTAATGAAAACGGCAAAAATGAACATAAGTAAAAAGTGAACATGAACCCGTTTTTCAGTCTCTTTTTATAACGCATTGATTTTTCATTGATTCAATTCAACTGAACACAAAAATTGTATTTTAATATAGATTGATAACTATAGGCATAATAGAAACTATAAATTTTATTTATAGTTGATTTTGTGCAAAATAGTCATATCTGCGTTCACACTTCGACTATAGATTTTAATTTTTATTTATAGTTCATTTAGTGTAAAATGCCCACCGCGCGATCTGTACTCGCTACTTACACATTTTTAACTTAAAGGGGAAAAATTAATTATGGCACTTGACCAATCGAATCGTTACGCCGATCTGAGTTTGAACGAAGAAGAGCTGATTAAGGGTGGTAACCATGTATTGTGCGCCTACCTGATGAAGCCAAAAGAGGGGTTTTTTGACTATCTGGGGACGGCGGCTCATTTTGCGGCTGAATCCTCCACGGGCACGAACGTGGAAGTGTGTACGACTGACGATTTCACCAAGGGCGTGGATGCCCTTGTTTATGAGATCGATGAAGCCAAAGAATTGATGAGGATTGCTTATCCCGTCGATTTGTTTGACCGCAACATGAAAGACGGCCGCGCCATGATGGTGTCTTTCCTGACTTTGACTATCGGCAACAACCAAGGCATGGGCGATGTGGAATATGCCAAAATGCTTGACTTTTACGTGCCACCACGCTATCTGCGTCTGTTCGATGGCCCTAGCATGAATATCGTGGATATGTGGCGGGTGCTAGGCAGAGATTTAAATAACGGTGGTATGGTTGTCGGTACCATCATCAAACCTAAGTTGGGCCTGCGTCCGAAGCCATTCGCTGATGCCTGTTACCAATTCTGGTTGGGCGGTGATTTTATCAAGAATGACGAGCCCCAAGGCAACCAAGTGTTTGCTCCGACGAGAGAAACCATTCCACTGATCGTGGATTCTCTGAAACGCGCTCAGGATGAAACAGGTGAGGCGAAGCTTTTCTCTGCTAATATTACTGCCGATGATCCGTTTGAAATGATTTACCGTGGTGAGTACATTTTGGAAGAATTCGGCGAATTTGCAGATCATGTGGCTTTTCTTGTAGACGGCTATGTGGGTGGCCCTATGGCAGTTACCACCTGCCGACGCTACTTCCCTAACCAGTTTTTGCACTATCATCGTGCAGGTCATGGCGCGGTCACATCGCCTCAGGCTAAACGTGGTTACAACGCCTTAGTACACATGAAAATGTCACGTCTGCAAGGTGCATCAGGTATTCACACTGGCACGATGGGCTATGGCAAGATGGAGGGCGATCCTGCTGATAAACTGCTTGCTTACATGCTGGAGCAGGATTCTGTCAAGGGTCTCTACTACCATCAAGAATGGCAGAGCATGAAGGCGACTACGCCCATCATTTCCGGTGGTATGAACGCTCTGCGTTTACCAGGCTTCTTTGATAACTTGGGACATTGTAACGTGATCCAGACATCAGGTGGTGGCGCATTCGGTCACAAAGAAGGCGGTGTCGCAGGTGCTCTCTCCTTACGTCAAGCAAGCGATGCTTGGATGCAAGGGGTTGATATCATTGAATATGCCAAGGAACATCAGGAATTGCGCGGTGCTTTCGAGACATTTTCTGCTGATGCAGACGAGATATATCCGGGTTGGCGTGAAAAAATGGGCGTACATAAATAAGCCCTCCCAATCCCCGTCATGACGTTGGGTTTGTAGGGGCAGACCTGCGTGTCTGCCCAGGTGCGTGTCTGCCCAGGTGCGTGTCTGCCCAGGTGCGTGTCTGCCCAGGTGCGTGTCTGCCCAGGTGCGTGTCTGCCCTGGGCGAACACGCAGGTTCGCCCCTACAATTTTCATCCGTTATTTGAAAAATAATTTCCCCAATCCTATCAATCTCTCATATTGCACCTAAATCATTGATTTATATAGTAACTAAATATATTAAATAATATTAAAAAATAGACTGTAATAATTATAAAAGATGTTATTATTAAAGCCCAGAAATTATTGACAGCTATTACAAATGCCCAAAATTTTTGACGGG
>QNEL01000269.1 GCA_003645185.1 Candidatus Parabeggiatoa sp. nov. 3 | reverse complement strand
GGCGAACACGCAGGTTGGGCGAACACGCAGGTTGGGCGAACACGCAGGTTGGGCGAACACGCAGGTTGGGCGAACACGCAGGTTGGGCGAACACGCAGGTTGGGCGAACACGCAGGTTCGCCCCTACATTCAAACTAAAACAGCCTGTTATTTAAACCGGTTGTATGGGATGCCAATTTTTATGAGAACCAGTACGCTATCAGCCCATCATCTGGCAAAACGCTATAAATCTCGTCTCGTTGTCAAAGATGTCAGCCTCAAGGTAACCAGTGCTGAAGTTGTGGGTTTGTTAGGGCCAAACGGCGCGGGCAAAACAACTTGCTTTTATATGATGGTCGGCTTGATTCGGTGCGAGCAAGGCACTATTTTCTTAGGCGAAACCGATATCACCCGTTATCCTATGCACAAGCGGGCACAAATGGGATTAGGTTACTTACCACAAGAACCCTCCGTTTTTCGTAAACTGACGGTTGCAGATAATATTATGGCTATTCTTGAAGTGCAAAAACATCTCAACAAAGCTAAGCGCAAAGAACGCCTTCAAACCTTGTTAGAGGAATTGCATATAGAACATTTAGCCAACAATCTGGGTATTAGTCTCTCAGGAGGAGAACGGCGGCGTGTTGAAATTGCCCGGGCCTTAGCTTCGGAACCGCGGTTTATTTTGCTTGATGAACCCTTTGCAGGCGTTGATCCGCTTTCTGTGTTAGATATTCAACGGATTATTGCCCATTTATGCCGTTTAGATATTGGTATTTTAATCACCGATCATAATGTGCGTGAAACCTTGGGTATTTGTGATCGTGCCTATATTGTTAATGATGGCAATCTGATTGCAGAAGGCACACCTGAGAATATATTACACAATGAACACGTTAGAGAGGTCTATCTAGGCCACAATTTCAGATTATAATGTCAAACCGGCCAGTGATAGGCTTGATGTCGGTAGGTTAAACAGGATTTTTGAATAACGATTATGAAACCACGTCTCCAAATACGTATCGGGCATCAGATTACCATGACACCACAACTGCAACAGGCTATTCGTCTCTTGCAGTTGTCTAGCCTTGAATTGCAAATGGAAGTTCAGCAAATCTTGGAATCCAACATCATGTTGGAAGTGGCAGAAGACGATGACTATGAGACTGATATTGAAGAAAATCAGGATTTAGATTTGGCTCAAAACCTTGAGCTGCAAGCTCAAGAAGAATTGGGCAATTCAAATTCTGACGCTTCAAGCGGATTAGATAATGAGGTGAATGATGAAATCGCTGTGGGTAATATTACCGAGATTCCGGATGAACTGGCCGTTGACAGTGATTGGGAAGATATTTATGACAGCAGCTTCTCCTCCTCTGACGCTTCCAATTACAACAAGGGTAAAGATTTTCTAGAGAATCAAGAAATAGAAACAGAAACATTACAACGGCATTTACTGTGGCAACTGGAGTTAGAACATTTTACAGATAAAGAGCGTATCTATGCTATAGCCATCATTGATGCCATTGACAGCGATGGTTATTTACGTGCTTCATTTGACGAAATTGCACAAAGTTTAGGTATCGAAACGCGTGTCAATAATAAGGAAATAGAAGCCGTACTCCGTAGCATTCAAAAATTTGATCCAATTGGCGTAGGGGCACGGAATTTAAAAGAATGCCTATTATTACAATTGGCTGAATACGAGTCCAACACCCCTTTTTTGAAAGAAGCAACCACTATCGTCAAGAAACATTTAAGCCTGTTGGGCGAACACGACTATGCCCAATTAAGCAAACGCATGAAGTTAAGTAGTGAAAAATTAAAAGAAGCTGTTAACCTTATTCAATCTCTCAATCCCCACCCAGGGGCCTTACTTGAATCTTCACAAACGACTTATATCATACCCGATGCTTATGTCAAAAAAGTTAAGGGTTTGTGGAAAGTCGAACTCAATTCAGAGATTTCACCTAAACTGCGTATTAATGCTCACTATGCCAGTCTGATTCCAAAGATCGAAAATCGTGAAGATCATACGAGTTTAAAAACGCATTTACAAGAAGCTAGGTGGTTTATAAAAAGTCTTAAAAGTCGGCATGAAACATTATTGAAAGTGGCTAAATGTATTGTGAAACGTCAATCCTGTTTTCTGGACTATGGCGATGAAGCTATGAAACCGTTGGTACTACATGATATTGCACAAGAATTGGAAATGCACGAATCAACGATTTCTCGCGTCACAACACAAAAATATATTCATACCCCTAAAGGCATATTGGAACTTAAATATTTCTTTTCTAGTCATGTTGCCACCAGTAATGGTGGAGAATGTTCTTCCACAGCCATTCGTGCTATGATCAAAAAAATGGTTGCGACTGAAAACAGCACAAAACCACTCAGTGATAGTCAAATTGCCACGTTATTATCAGAACGAGGAATCAAGGTAGCCAGACGCACAGTTGCCAAATACCGCGAGGCCATGGTTATTCCCGCCTCCAATGAGAGAAAACGCTCATTCGTCTAGGCAACAGGGGGCAACCCTACGGATTGCCCAATTTTTTGGTTGCCCATTATGGGTGCCCATTCACAATACCAAAAACACCATCATTAACAAAGGAGTACACCGATGCAACTCAATCTTAGTGGTCATCACATTGAGATTACTGAACCTCTACGTAATTACGTTACCGCTAAAATGGAGCGTTTAGAACGTCACTTTGATCATGTGACCAACATGCATGTCGTGCTGAGTGTCGAAAAACTACGTCAAAAAGCAGAAGCCACCTTGCACGTCAGTGGTGCTAACTTATTTGCGGATGCCGTACATGAAGACATGTACGCTGCAATTGATGCCCTCACTGACAAACTGGATAGACAGATAAAAAAACACAAGGAAAAACTTCAAAACCATCATCAGTCTGAAGGTGGTATGAAAGCTCATCAACCAACTGATTGAATAAGTCACAAGCCCATGGTAATTTCAGACATTCTGACACCAGAAAGGATACTCTGCCATGTACAGGCAACCAGCAAGAAACGTGTTTTTGAATACTTCAGTAAATTGCTGGCCCAAGAAACCTCATCACTGACCAGTTACGATGTTTTTGAAGAACTATTAGGGCGTGAACGATTAGGCAGTACCGCCATTGGTAAAGGGGTTGCGATTCCTCATGCTAGAGTAGCTCAATGCAATGTCACCTTAGCGGCCTTTTTACAACTGGAAAACGGTATTGATTTTGATTCGATTGATCACAAACCGGTTGATTTACTATTTGCCTTAATGGTGCCTGAAAACTCGACAGATGAACATTTAGAAATTCTGGCCCAATTGGCACAGATGTTTAGCAGTGATGAGTTTCGTGAAAAGTTGCGTCATACCGAAGACTGTGGAGACAAATTTAACCTGTTGATTCACTGGAAGCCGCCTCTTAACTGACTTGTTATACTTAGCTTGGAATGGTGGGCAAGTTCGTTTCGAGGCAGGACGTCGAAACGAACTTACCCACCCTACATTTTTATACTTAGCAACAAGAATGGTGGGCTTGGAATGGTGGGCAAGTTCGTTTCGACGCAGGGCGTCAAAACGAACTTACCCACCCTACATTTTTATACTTAGCAACAAGAATGGTGGGCTTGGAATGGTGGGCAAGTTCGTTTCGACGCAGGGCGTCGAAACGAACTTACCCACCCTACATTTATATCTCTATTTATTATGACCCGGTTTACTGTTGAGGAACTCTTTCAAAATCACGCCGACGATTTAACATTGGCTTGGCTTGCTGGACAAAAAGGTGTTCAGCGTGCCATTTTATTAGAACCATATCAAAAACTCGCCAATGTCGGTTATTTTAACCTGATTCATCCTCATCAAATTCAAATCATTGGTGTATACGAACTGGCCTATTTAAAGGAACTTGAAATAAACGCCTATCACAAATCCATCAGGCAATTATTTGAAAACCAAAATCTGGTCAGTATTATTGTGGTTGACGGCCTGTCTGTCCCTGAAGACTTGAGCAACATGGCCGACAACAAGCAGATTCCTCTGTTCACCTCACTTTTGTCTGGCGAAAATGTGATTAATTATCTGCATACCACTTTCGCCAGATTAATCGCACAACGCATCACCCTGCACGGTGTTTTTATGGACGTGTTAGGCATGGGTGTTTTAATTATGGGTGACAGCGGAACTGGTAAAAGTGAATTAGCCCTAGAACTGGTTAGTCGGGGGCATCGTTTAATTGCTGATGATGCCCCTGAATTTTCCAAAATGACACCCAAAACGATTCTAGGTGCATGCCCTTTAGGCATGAATGCCTTTTTAGAAGTACGTGGTTTAGGGATTTTAAATGTACAAGCTTTGTTTGGCGACAGTGCCATCAAAAAAGAAAAATATTTACGCCTGATTGTGCAACTAGAACATGCCAGTTCTGAACGATTGAACAATATTGACAGGTTACAAGGTGATTATGGTTTACGTAATATTATGGGGATTGATCTACCTGAAATCCGCTTACCTGTCGCCCCTGGGCGCAATCTAGCGGTACTACTTGAATGTGCAGTACGCCACCATAGTCTCAAAATGCAAGGCTATAATGCCGCCGATGAATTTTGTGGGCTACAACGACAAGCTATGCAAAAAATGGAATCAAAATAGTTTTATTACAGTATCAAAGTTGATGTAACCCATTATGCCAATCCGACCAGACAAAACACTTGAAACTTTTGATAATCCGCATAGCGAACGCGATTATACGATTCATATCCGCATTCCTGAATTTACCTGTCTGTGTCCCAAAACGGGACAACCTGATTTCGCCACATTATTTTTAGACTATGTGCCAGATAAACAGTGTGTTGAATTAAAATCATTGAAAGGTTACGTATGGTCTTATCGTGACGAAGGCGCGTTTCACGAAGCGGTTACAAACAGGATTCTCAATAATTTAGTGCAAGCCTGTGCGCCACGTTTTATGCGTTTACGGGCAGAATTTAATGTGCGAGGTGGTATTGACACGACAGTCGTCGTTGAACACATCAAAAAGGGCTGGACACCACCGCCCCAGGTGAATTTGCCTTAACTGGAAAATTTAAAACCTGACAGGTTTTGAAAACCTGTCAGGTTTGGGCCACATTGATCTAAGACGAGGATTATCGAACAAACGCTATATGAAAAATCCAAAAATCAAACAAAAAAATCAAACTCTTTATTCTATCAAACGAATCGGCATCATTGGGGGCGGACAATTGGCTAAAATGTCCATACTGGCCGCTAAAAACATGGGATTTTTTGTCACCGTCTTAGATTCAACGCCTGAATGTCCCGCCGCTCAGATTGCTGATCAACAGATTATCGGCAGTTTATATGATCCTGAAAAGATCAGGGCACTTGCCAAAGTCAGCGATGTATTGACTTATGATATTGAACATATTGATACACAAACCTTAAACAGTTTGCATGATGATGGTTGTACCATTTATCCGCAACCGGCTGTATTGGAAATTATCCAAGATAAATTCAAACAAAAACAAAGACTTGCTGACAAGGGTATCCCAGTACCCCATTTTGAAGCTGTAGAGAAGCCCGCTTCTCTCGCATTGATGGGTTTTCCTATTGTACAAAAAGCGCGTCATGGGGGATATGATGGTAAAGGCGTGATGGTGTTGAAAAATCAAGCGGATTTAGCGTTCGCCCTGAAAACACCCTCAATGATTGAAGAATTGATTGATTTTACAAAAGAATTAGCCATTATCATCGCCAGAAAGCAGGACGGCGAAATAGCCTGTTATCCAGTAGTCGAAATGGTTTTTGATGATCAAACCAATATTTGTGATATTGTCGCCGCGCCCGCTCAGATTGACAAAGCAACGGCAGAACAGGCCCGTCAAGTGGCGATTGACGCGGTAGAGGCATTGGGAGGAGTCGGCATCTTTGGTGTCGAAATGTTTCTCACTCGAACAGGGGAAATCTTGGTCAACGAAATCGCACCGAGGCCACATAATTCCGGCCATTACACCATAGAAGCCTGTATGACTTCCCAATATGAGCAACTCATTCGGATAATCAGCGGCCTACCCTTAGGCGATACTCAGTTATTAAAGCCCGCCGTGATGCTCAATTTATTAGGAGAAGCGGGTTATACCGGAGAACCCGTGATTGAAGGTTTAGCGGAAGCGTTAAGCATACCTGGTTTATCCTTCCATTTTTATGACAAAGCGATCACCAAACCGGCTAGAAAAATGGGACACATTACGATTTTGGATAATCACTTAGATAAAGCGATGGCTAAACTCCAAAAAGTCAAAACGATTTTAAAAATCAAAGGCAAGGAAAAAATATGACTCAACCAAGTGTAGGCGTTATCATGGGCAGCGACTCAGACTTGCCCGTCATGAAAGAAGCAGCGACAATGCTAAAAGAATTAGGAGTCGCTTATGAACTCACCATCGTCTCAGCCCATCGAACCCCGGAACGTTTGTTTAATTATGCCAAAACCGCAGAATCAAGAGGCCTAGACGTGATTATTGCAGGGGCCGGCGGCGCGGCCCATTTACCCGGCATGGTTGCCGCTATCACCCCCATACCCGTCATTGGCGTACCCGTTAAAACCTCTAGTTTACAAGGCCTAGATTCCTTATTATCAATAGTCCAAATGCCAGGCGGTGTACCCGTTGCCACAGTCGCCATCAATAACGCAAAAAATGCCGGAATACTCGCCGCGCAAATTGTCGGCATTAAAATGCCAGACATTCGCAACAACGTCAAACAATATAAGGCAGACTTAGAAAAAAGGGTTATTGAAAAGGCACAGCGTTTGGAAGACGAAGGCAAGAATTAGTTTGTAGGGACAATCCCTTGTGGTTGCCCTTTATCGCTTTTCTGAATAGCCCACTTCTTGACACTTAATAACAGCATACTGTCTAACCCATCTTTATCATTTTATTCCTGTAAACAATTGAAAAGCTTTTTTAACGATTTTCTGTTGTTTTATATCCAAAGGCTGTAAAAAAAACCATTCAAACTTTTTAAACATAAACCAAGCTAATTGTGAATAAGCATTATCTGGCGATTGCGCCTTGAGTATCTCAAAAAATAAATGTTTCAATGAGTAATATAAAGTGTCTTCATTAATAACACTTTGAATAAAATCATTCGTCAATTGTCTTATTTTGTCAATGACGTTATCGACTATTTCCTTACGCGCTAATACCAATTCTAAGCGATTTAATTGACAGATTTCTACCGTTTTTTGGCCTCGTTCTGTGACTGCTTTAATTTCACCATTGGGGCAAAATACAAAATGTAATTCAGGATTATCAATTTCAGGATTCAATAGTAACGGTTTTTCAGCCAACAGTGTTGGTGAATCTACTCGACATAAATGTGTTTCCAATTCGCCATGACGATTCAAAGGGGGTTCTTTGACTCTGATACCCATCGGTTCAAGTGGAAAAGCGTTAGATTTAGCGCGATTACACTTTTCACATGCCGGTATAAGATTATTCCATTCGTAACCTAGCCAATAGTAACCAGTATGCGTGTCCTCTTCTTTGATTTGATACTTTTGGACGAAAATGATCAACTCTTCAGACTGAACCTGTGACTTTTGTTTCACAATAAGCACATTTATATTGGTATAACGTTTCTAAATTTTGACGAACTTTATTAGGGTGTCCGTAGTAATATTGACTGAAATGGTGCTGATTTTGTTCATGTAATGCGTGTTTTATTTTCTGCTGACAACCTTCACTTTGTAAAATGTCTGGCGGGTTATCAAAATCTTTTTTAACACTTCTCATTGGGTAGCGATTTTTTCAAATAAGTCATCAGGCACTTCTCTGTCACTGGCTTCAAACATCGCAAGCCGTGCTTTGATTTCCTCATTTAACTGTACTTCGTCATAAGTTTCTTAGGTTCTGATGTTTGAGAGGTTTTGATTATTTTCTTGTTTGATATCGACACCATCCAAATCAAAAAGCGGTGATGTCAAGAGAGAATTAGGCAACAAATTTTTAATATCTATCTGGATTTGTTCTAATTGAATACCAGCCACTTTGTCTCTGGTGACTTTAAGAAAAACCGATTTTTCTGGAGCGGCTAAAAACGGGATGACGCTATGTGTCGAGGCTATAAATTGTACTTTAGGAAAAATCTGAGACAGTAAAAGCGGCCATTTTCTCTGCCATTTAGGATGAAAATGCAAATCCAATTCATCAATTAAGACAAGTCCACTGAAATCTTGAGGTTTAAGAATATCGGGTTGTTGCTGATAAAAGCGAATCAACATATCGCCAATCATCGCGATGATGCTTTTATAGCCGGCCGCTAATTTATCAAAGGGCATTGGCTTATACACTTCATGATTATCCTTAGAATCTCTTTCTATATAAATCACTTCACTATTATCTTTGATTTGTATATCAGCCATTTTCGGCAATAATGTGAGTAAAGTGCCTTTAAGCATTTCGTATTTAGGATTTTGAGTCAAATACCATAATAACAGTTCATACTCAATATTTAACAAAATCCCATCGGTATTAAATAAACTATAAGTCGTGGTACTTTTTTCTGAAATGTCATTTTGAGCCGTTTTGTGTTGAATTTGTAGCCGTGAAGAGCCATAAGCGACTAAATGGGTAAAGGATGGATCACCAAGATGCGTTATTTGGTTATCACCTAAATTTTTCAATTCAATACTGATTTGACAATCCTCATCTGTCAAAATTTTGTTTTTATCTTGTTTACCCAATAAACCAATAGCAATCGCTTGTAAAACGCCGGTTTTTCCAAAACTATTTTCACCCGTTAAAAATAACCACTGACTATCTACAGGTATTCCAGTCAGACTGGTTTTAATAATGCCTTGATAATTTTCTATTGAAATTTGCTTAATGGCACAAGGCAAACTCTGTTGGAGAGTCTGATCAAAAAACATATCTTCTGAAGGCGCGTTTATCAATTGATGTGCTACCGGCATCAGGTACCATTGCCCATACCGGTTTTCTATTTGCGCTTTTTCAGCGGGATGCTCATTCATCCAAATTTGGCAAGCTTCGCGTACTTTTGATTCAAAACGGTATATGACTTGCTCACCGTCGCTATCCTTTTGCAACAGTGTCAATTTAGTGAGTTCCAGCAATAAAGCGTCTAGGGGCGGGGATTCTACTTCACCAAGCCAAATCTTTTTTAACAACCAAAAGGGTACAGGCGATGTTAAAGTCAAAGTCACCACCCACAATAATCGCCGAGCAACTGGATTAGCACGTTCGATCAATGAATAAATAGATTGTATAGATAACATAAAGGTTGAGTGATTTTAAGATCAGATAATTACGGCAAAATTCAAAAGGGCATTTTTTGAAAATCTATAGAACACTGATTATCATGATCAAACTGACGCCACGCAATCAGAAAAACATAAAAACAACCCCTTCGGTATTGAATATGAATAGCCCCTGGTTCCACCTGGGGTTCCAAAATAGGTATTTTAGGCATCCCCATGCAACCCCAGGTTGCACCTTTTCATCCTAATGTTTTTGCGCGCAAAAACATTAGGATGAAAGCCTATTCACGTTCAACCCCTTCTGGGTTGTGCAAGATATGGAAACGTCATAACTTATTGATTTTAAAAAATAACTTTTAAAATAGACAGTCAGATTTTTAAGTGTTTGAATAGACACAGAAGTTGAGTGCGTAACATCAGCTTTTAATTCTAATAGAACACAGATTATCATGATCAAACTGATTTCCACTTAAGAAGTTTTTTGCAAAAACTTCTTAAGTGGAAGGCTGATTAAAAATCTTTCCACAACTCAGAGGGATGATTGTTGTCAATGTTGAAGGCGGCCGCAATAACTCGTGTCATGCACCAGAATATTCATCATTTAATATGTATTTGCTCAGTTCAAATGTTCATTCGTTTATCCTTCACGAGGAATATTCATTCAAATTTGAGGAAGGCGTATTATCTTCATTTCAATGTGACATTGATAGTACATATATGACATATTTGAAAGTACACCTTACCATTAGAGTGATACATCAAGCCAAGTTATTGATTTTATCTACTCTATTTCAACAAGTGAGGTTATGGACAAATCTATTTATTTAAAAATCAATTATCAATTATTAATCATCAACTGTTAAAGAATTATACTAAAAAATGACATGCACTCCAAACTAAAGCAAAATAAATTTGCAACGACAATCAAATTTGTACTGAAAGACAAATCGGGAAACGCTATAAGTACTGAACCATAAATTTTCAGGTATTTTAATAGAAGCTGCCTGTAGATTTGCTTTGCGGCGCAAATCTACAAAAAACGAGATTTGCTACGCAGAGCAAATCTACAAAAAACGAGATTTGCTACGCAGAGCAAATCTAGAGTTAGATAAAACTGATAGGTGGATCGGGGCAACCACAAGGGATTGCCCCTTTGCTGTAAAATACCTGTTTATTTGTGCTTCAGTACTTAACACTCATGCTGCTATCCAATATTGCTATAGAGCAGACGATTTTATAGGAGACTGATGGAACAACTTGGCACGGCTTTAGTTTCATATAAATGACTTAAATATATGTTATTCTGTTATGTCAGAAAAAAGAATAAAAATAAGTAGTTGATTTTGTTAAATATTTTTGAATGTTCAGTTGTTCAGTTTTAGAGGTCAATCTGG
>QNEL01000268.1 GCA_003645185.1 Candidatus Parabeggiatoa sp. nov. 3 | reverse complement strand
GACAGCCCATCCAGGACTCCAGTTGCAACTCGGTTTTTGAGTTATCAACTTCGATGGAATTATCAGGGATAAATGATCATGGATGAGTAAGAAAAAAGAAGCTGGACAAGATAGTTTGTCCACAAGTTATCAGATGTAGGTATTAAAATACCAACTGTAGGGTGGGTAACGTGTTTTTGTTGCCCACCATTAACTATTGGTTTGTAGGAATTAGCGCCCTTTGTTGTCAACAGGCAAAAAAATAGGCACATCAAGTCATCTTATATAACTTGTATGTGCCTAATGTGAAATTATCAAATCTATAAGTCTTTGATTTGAGCTGATTCAATTCAACCCAGTATTGGGTAATGGGTAGTGAATAAGGTTAGAAACTGTCTTCTTCTGACAATTTCTTCGTATAATTTTTAATTTCAGCGCTGGCTTTCAGGCCTGATACGAGGTAGTTAAATTCGCTTTCGCCGAGTGCCCGTTGTTGCCATTTCTTGGCCTGTTCGCGGGGATCAGGTGTTTTACTGTCTTTTTCTTCAGGGAGGGTGACGACACCATCTTTAACTTCTAGCAATGTTATCAAGGCGTAGTTACCATTATCTAACTGAAGGCCTTGATAAAGTGCTGTTTTTTCGGCTGGATGCCCCATTTTAAAGGCCTCACGCACGATATCGCGATTAGGTGTGGTATCGATCCGCTTAGCCCAATGTGCAGATGACCAACTCAAGCCTTGTTCTTTAACGATTTCAGGATCGCCGTTTTGCTGAATTTGGTCAAATAGGCTTTCTCCTAGCACTTTTGCTTGTTCCTGAGTTCTTTCTTGTTTTAAAGCTTCGATAATCTCGTCTCTCACCTCGGCAATGGGTTTTGCTTGAGCCTGTTCATGATCTTTGACGCGCAATACCACAGCATGTTGTTCACCGATGGTAATCACTTCGCTGTTGAGGCCTTCTTTTAAGACTTGATCGCTGAAAGCCGCTTTAATGACTTTAGAATGAGAGAGGATAGCGTCTTTTTGATTGCCGCCCTGGCGATCAAATAACTCGGTGGTTTTGCTTTCCAGTTTTAACGTATCTATCAGCACTTCTAAACTATTGGGATGCTCAAAAGCCAGATTGGCAAATTGGTCAACTTGTCCGTAAAACTCTGATTCAGCACGCTCTTTTTGAAACTCTTGCTTTAATTGTTCACGCATTTGAGCAAAAGTTTTGGTCACTTCTGGGATAGCATCATCCAATCTGATGATATGAAAACCAAATTGCGTTTTGACCAGTTCGCTGACCTCGCCCATTTTCAGAGTCTTCACAGCGTCTTCAAAGGGTTTAACCATCGTGCCGGGACCAAACCAGCCTAAATCGCCGCCCTTTCTTTTGCTGCCAGGATCATCCGAAAATTCTTTGGCTAATTCTTCAAAAGATTCACCTGCGCGTATTTTGGCTAACACCTCTTGCGCTTTTTGATTTGCAGCCTCAACATCGGCTTGTGTCGTGTCCACTTTAATCAAAATATGCCGTGCTTTCCATTGCCCAGGGGTTGTAAAAGAGGCTTTACGTTCTTCATAACGTTTTCTGAGTGTACTTTCCTCAATCTCTTGTTTTGTCAGGCTCAAATTCTTTTCTGATAATTCCACATATTCGATGCTCACTTTTTCAGGAATCCTGTATTGTTTGGCATGTTCTTTATAATCTTTTTTGATGTCAGCATCGGTAATCGTCACAGAGTCGTCAAAGTGACTGGTGGAAATAATCAGATAACTGATAGAACGTTGTTGTTCTTCAAGGCGTGTACGTTGTTGTTGATCATAGTCAGTCACTAAAGCGGAACGTAACACGCCTTCACGGATTTGATCCGTTAGTAGGGCCCGCCGAATTTTCCACTCAAACTCGGTGGGGTTCATACCTTGGTAACCTAAGGTTTGTTCATACCGCGCTTGGGAAAATTTACCCTCTTCGTGAAACGCTTGAAAAGTATGGATACGGGTTGCCAATAAGGCATCACTGACCCGCATATCTGCATCGCGAACGGATTGCACAAGCAATTCTTCTTCTATCATGTAGTCTAAGGTATTTTTCCGCAATTGCTGCAATTGTTCATCAGTAAATGAAAAATCAATACCTTGATTTTGAAACATGGCGCGTAATCTGCTTTGCTGCTGAGACACTTCTTGTTTAAAATCTCTTTCCGACAATTCAACACCATTGACTTCGGCGACTACTCTTTTAGGGGCGGGGTGCAGATATTCACCGATTCCCCACAATGCAAAAGGTATGCAGATAATGGTAACAATTACCCAAGCCAGCCAACCGCGGGCACCATCACGGATCTTTTGTAGCATATTGTTTTACCCGTATTAATTATGAAACGTCATTCTCAAGTCATTGTGAAATTGTCAATTTGTGAAACGTCATTCTCAATTCATTATGTCATTGCCAATTGTTTGTGTGTTTTGAACGGCATGATGAGTATTGGGAATTGGGAATTAGATTTAGACTTATTAGTTATTTATTCAATAAGGGAAAAGAGTATATAGAACCGACATTCCGCACCCCTCTGTAAGTATCTGATATTAAATAAAAATAAAATTTATGGAAAAGATAAATTTTATTTATACTGATTTAAAATCAACAACTTACAATTAAGGGGTGCGGAATGTCGGATAGAAGGTAGTGAATATTTAATTAATTTGCGAAATACGACAGAAATTAGTTTAATTAGGAATACGTCTTTGTGAATTGATGATTTAATCATTTACAAGTCACAATAACTAAATAAACCGTTTCACAATTCAATTAAAATTAATAAAAAAAAAGCGCATCTCTAAAAAAGATACGCTTTTATATTCACTTATTTTGAATAAAAATGGCGGAGCAGACGGGACTCGAACCCGCGACCCCAGCCTTGACAGGGCTGTACTCTAACCAGCTGAGCTACTGCTCCAAATAAATTTGGAAATGCTATGAAATGGGCACTGCTTAAGACTTTGGTTTAAAAAATTGAATGAAATACCAATACCATTCCAAACAGAACGGGCGCATTATAATCACTTTAGAGAAAAAGATCAACTCTTTTTTTAGTATTTTAAATAATGGGTGTTGAGGGACTTGAACCCCCGACTTTCGCCTTGTAAGGGCGACGCTCTTCCAACTGAGCTAAACACCCAGATTAATTCATTGATTGATGAACTAGTCGTCGTTTACTGCATCTTTGAGCGCTTTACCAGGTTTAAATACGGGTACATTTGCCGCCTTTATATCAAGGCGATCACCAGTACGTGGGTTACGCCCTACTCGGGCTGCACGCTCACGTACCATGAAAGTACCAAATCCTATCAAAGTGACTTGATCACCTTTGGCAAGCGCATCTTTGATATTTTCTATCACCGCATCAACTGCCTTTCCTGCAGTGGCTTTAGGCATCTCAAGGTTATCAGCCACTGCCTGAATTAATTCTGATTTGTTCATTTTTCCCCCGTTTTAGGTGGCAAATAGATAAACACACAAAAAATTTAACTTAATATGGGTTCACTTGAGAACAGCATGCACAATACACGCCATTATAAAACGAATACATCAGCAATCACATATTGTTGTTCATTGTAGCATGTTAGTGAGTTTGTACACTCGTTTTTTTTTCTAAACTAATAATTCCGTCTACCATTGGCTTATTAACTATAGGTTCTTCTTTTTCTCGTGGCGTTGGTATCCGTTGTAGAGCCAATCCCAATACTTCTTCTATCCACTTGACGGGTCGTATCTTTAAATTATCCTTAATATTATCAGGGATTTCCTGTAAATCCCGTTGGCTTTCGTCGGGAATCAAAACGAGGCGTATGCCACCTCGAAGGGCAGCCAATAATTTTTCTTTCAATCCACCAATAGGTAATATTTCACCACGCAAGGTAATTTCACCTGTCATCGCGACATCAGCACGTACTGGAATATTAGTCAATACCGACACCATTGCAATACACATACCAATACCCGCACTGGGCCCATCTTTTGGTGTTGCCCCTTCTGGTACATGGATGTGCAAGTCGTATTTTTGATAAAAATCCTCTTCTATTCCTAAGCTTTTTGAACGCGCCCGTACCACGCTCATAGCTGCCTGAATAGATTCTTGCATAACATCGCCTAATTGTCCAGTATATGAGAGTTTACCTTTGCCGGGCATCATGGCAGCCTCAATGGTCAGTAAATCACCGCCAACTTCAGTCCAAGCTAATCCCGTTACTTGACCGATACGATCTAGCTCGTCGGCACGCCCAAAACGAAAACGTCGTACACTTAAATATTTCTCCACATTCTTTGAGGTGACTATTACCTTTTTGCCTTTCTCATTGGACTTAAGTAGCAATATTTCTTTAACCACCTTGCGACAAATTTTCGATATTTCACGTTCTAGATTACGCACCCCAGCTTCGCGTGTGTAAAAGCGAATAATATCACGTATGGCACTTTCATCAATCTCAATTTCAGCTTCTTTGAGACCATTATTTTTCAGAAGCTTAGGCAGCAGATAATGCCTAGCAATTTTGAGCTTTTCATCTTCTGTGTACCCAGAAATACGAATGACTTCCATACGATCTAACAAAGGGGGCGGAATCTTCAAGGTATTAGCCGTCGCAACAAACATAACCTCAGACAGATCGTAATCCACTTCCATATAATGATCATTAAAGGTATGATTTTGTTCAGGATCAAGTACCTCTAGCATGGCAGCAGACGGATCACCGCGAAAATCCATCGACATTTTATCCACTTCATCCAATAAAAACAAGGGATTACGCACCCCAATCTTAGACAAATTTTGAATAATTTTGCCTGGCAGTGAACCGATATAAGTGCGGCGATGTCCACGAATCTCCGCCTCATCACGTACTCCACCCAAGGACATTCGCACAAATTTACGACCTGTAGCCCGAGCAATGGAGTGGCCCAATGACGTTTTACCAACCCCAGGGGGCCCAACTAGACATAAAACGGGCCCTTTTAGTTTTTTGACGCGCAATTGCACGGCAAGATATTCAAGAATCCGCTCTTTAACTTTATCTAAGCCATAATGATCTTCATCTAAAATTTTTTCTGCTTTAGCAATGTCGCGACAGATTTTAGTGCGCTTTTTCCAAGGTACGCCAACCATCACATCAATGTAGTTACGCACTACCGTGGCTTCCGCAGACATCGGCGACATCATTTTAAGTTTTTTAAATTCGGCTGTGGCTTTGGTTTTAGCCTCCTGAGACATGCCAACTTCTTCAATTTTACGGGCGAGTTCATCAAGTTCATTGGGAACATCTTCAAGTTCTCCTAACTCCTTTTGAATCGCCTTCATTTGCTCATTGAGATAATATTCTCGTTGGCTTTTTTCCATCTGGCCTTTGACTCGTTTACGAATACGTTTTTCGACTTGGAGCAAATCAATTTCAGACTCCATCAAAGCAACCAGATGTTCCAAACGTTTTTGTACATCAATTATTTCAAGTATTTTTTGTTTTTCTTCAATTTTAATCGCTATGTGGGCCGCGATAGTGTCAGCTAATCTACCCGGTTCCTCAATACTTGATAAGGAATTAAGCATTTCGGGGGGTACTTTTTTATTCAGCTTAATATAGTGATCAAAGCGCGACATGATAGAACGCTTTAATGCTTCAATTTCTTTTTCATCAATTTTGTCTGTAAATAATGATGTGACACTCGCCGCAAACAGTTCATTCATAGACAGAAAATGAGCAATTTTTGCCCGTTGTCCGCCTTCAACTAGCACCTTTATTGTCCCATCTGGCAATTTTAACAATTGTAAAATGCTAGAAATGGTGCCAATAAGATGAACATCATCCACCCCAGGGTCATCAGTTGCCGCATTTTTTTGGGCTACCAACAAAATCTGTTTATCCTCGGCCATCGCTTTTTCCAAAGCGTGAATTGATTTTTCTCGGCCCACAAATAATGGAATCACCATATGCGGGTAAACAACCACATCCCTTAAGGGAAGTACCGGCAAGACCACGGTTGGTCCTTCTATGAAATCGGAGGTCTTGTCTTTCTGCACCATGGATATTTCCTCTAAATCCGTTATATGTTATCTATTACCCTGTTAATGTTTTTTAAGTTTCATTTGATTATCACATTAAATTTTTAATTGTCAATCTTCTCAACTCATAAAAACCTCACAATTCATTGGTATTATAGATCAGATGCTGCCAGTTTGATTTCATTTTCATAAACAAATTTAGGTTTTGATTTACCTTCAACAACTGCCTCATCAACGACAACTTTAGCCACATCACCCATAGAAGGTAAATCATACATCGTATCTAATAAAACCTGTTCAAAAATGGAACGCAAGCCTCGCGCACCCGTATTTCTGTTCATCGCTTTACGTGCCGCCGCCCGTAATGCCTCCGGTAGAAATTCCAATTGGGTACCTTCCATCTCAAACAAACGCTTATATTGTTTAGTTAAAGCATTTTTAGGTTCTGTGAGTATCTGTACAAGTTGCTCTTCATTGAGTTCTTCAAGCGGTGAGCCAACCGGTAAACGTCCTATCAATTCAGGAATTAAGCCGTACTTAATCAAATCTTCCGGCTCCATCGTATTAAGCAATTGATTAAAAGAGCGTTTATCGTCTTTTGCAGACACTTGTGCCGCAAAACCTATACCACTTTTTTCAGAACGCGCCCGAATGATTTTTTCTAAGCCCGAAAAAGCCCCGCCACAAATAAATAAAATGTTCGTCGTATCAACAGCCGTAAATTCTTGTTGAGGATGTTTTCTACCCCCTTGAGGCGGTATAGAGGCAACTGTACCTTCAATTAATTTTAAAAGAGCCTGTTGGACACCTTCTCCAGAAACATCTCGGGTTATTGATGGATTATCAGATTTGCGGGCAATTTTGTCAATTTCATCTATATAAATAATAGCCGTTTGCGCTTTGTCAACATTGTAATCACAACTTTGCAATAATTTTTGTATGACATGTTCGACATCTTCACCAACATAACCCGCTTCTGTGAGCGTTGTCGCATCGGCCATCGTAAAGGGCACATTTAACGACCGTGCCAGAGTTTCAGCCAATAACGTCTTACCACTACCCGTCGGCCCAATCAATAACACATTACTTTTAGCAATTTCTACATCATCATTCTGGATATGAGTTTCTAAACGCTTGTAGTGGTTATAAACCGCCACAGACAAAACCTTTTTAGCATAATCTTGCCCTATAACATATTCATTTAAACGCTGATTGATTTCATGCGGAGTTGGCAAACTAGGACGGCTGTTGGGTTCACCGCTTTCCGGTATCTCTTCTTGTATAATATCATTACATAATTCAACACATTCATCACAAACAAATACTGACGGCCCTGCAATCAGCTTGCGAACCTCATGTTGGCTTTTTCCACAGAAGGAACAATATAGCAAGCGATCATCAAAGCCATATTGGCCTTTTGTTTTATCAGACATAGCGTTATCAGTTATAGGTTATCAGTTATCAGTTAGTCGCGAAAATTTGTAGCGAATCTAAAAAACTTTCGCGACGAAATCAATTATTAGAAACACTGTAGATGTCGTTGTCCAGAAAAATTAATATATTATATATTATGATTCACTATTCGCAATTTGCAATTAAACGAAGGTATTCAAATTGACAACCCTTAAAAGAAGCCACAAGCTTAAATCTCTTTGAGATTCATAATAGTTTAAGAAGCGGCGTTGTCGTCTACTGATAACTTTTGTTGCAAGGCATGCCGAGTTGATAATACCGCATCAATCAATCCATATTCTACCGCCGCATCGGCCTCCATAAAATTATCCCGTTCAGTATCTTCTTGGATTTTTTCTAAGGGTTGTCCGGTATGTTTGGCTAATACGGTATTCAGACGTTCACGCACTTTTAAAATTTCCCGTGCATGAATATCAATATCTGTCGCTTGACCTTGAAACCCCCCTAAAGGTTGATGAATCATTAAGCGTGAATGGGGTAAACAATAGCGCTTATCCTTAGCCCCCCCTGCAAGCAGTAATGCACCCATACTGGCAGCTTGTCCAACACACAAGGTACTCACATCAGGTTTGATAAATTGCATCGTATCGTAAATCGCCAATCCCGCACTCACTGAACCACCCGGTGAATTAATATATAAATGTATATCTTTCTCTGGATTGTCTGATTCTAAAAAAAGCAGTTGAGCGACAACCAAATTAGCCATGTAATCTTCAACTTGACCCACTAAAAAAATCACCCGTTCTTTAAGGAGCCTAGAATAAATATCATAAGCTCTCTCTCCGCGTGCCGATTGTTCAATGACTATGGGTACTAAACCACCAGCTGCCCAAACTTCAAACTGTTTTCTCTCATTCATTAATTAGCAACCTGTTCAGTGGCATTCATTCAATGGGGAGCCATCACGGTATTGTAAAAATCACTTTGTTTTTCGGTTATTTGCGCTCTTTCAAGTAACCAATCCACCACTTCGTTTTCTAAAACGATTGATTCCACTTCTTTTAAGCGTTCAGAGTCCGCGTAATATTCTTTTACCACCGCATCTGGATCGTCATAAGCAAAGGCAATTCTTTCAACCATTTGCTTAACTTTATCGTTAGGGGCGTAAATTTTATATTTCCTAATCAATTCACCTATTAATAATCCAATTTTAACCCGCGTAACCGCTTCATCTTTAAACATATCGGCACTTAGATTGGGAGATTGCCACTCTTTAACCCGAGTTTTATAAAGGCGTTCTGCTTCCTCTGCAACCAACGATTTCGGGACTTCGATCAAATTGGCCTCTAATAAGGCATTCAGTACTTGTTGTTTGAGTTTTTCTTTGACGGCATACTCTAATTCACGTTCCATATTCTGACGCGCATCACGACGGAAAGTCTCAATATTACCCTCTTCCACCCCAAAAGACTGAGCAAACTCTGCGTTAATTTCCGGCAGTTGTGGCTCTGCAATCGAATGGACGTGTACCACAAAATGCACCGTTTGACCGGCAATTTCAGAGTTAGTATGATCTTCTGGAAACGTTAAATCTCCCTCGCGGTCGGAGCCCGCAGTCACACCAAGTAATTTCTCATTAAGCCCCGGTATCACCACATTATTTTTTTCCAATATCAGTGGCACTTGTTTAAATTCATTTCCTTTAAAAGCTTTACCATCCTTCAAACCGAAAAAATCAAGAATAACGCGATCACCTTCCTGTGCCGGTCGTTCAACCTCATTCCACGTTTGACGCTGTTTTTGTAGCCGTTGTAACATAGTCTCAATGTCACTTTCAGTGATTTCACACACCGGCATTTCAACCGCCAATCCTTCTACATGCAGTGTGGGAATATCTGGATAAACCTCAAAGGTCGCTGTGTAGGATAATCCTTGTTCAAGATTTTTAATATCACTGTTCAAATCATAGCTAGGATCACCAATCGGATGTAGTTTTTCTTGCGCGACAGCCTCTTTGAAACTATCTTGTAAGACTTCACCAAGGATTTCTTCGCGTACCTTTTTGCCATATTTTTCTTCGATCAATCGGAGGGGGACTTTGCCGGGTCGAAAGCCGCTGATTTTAGTTTGACGTACCAACGATTTAAGACGATTTTGGATTTTAGGCGCAAGATGCGCTGAAGGTACCCCGATTGTCATACGACGCTCAACGGCACTGGTTGTTTCGACGGACACTTGCATGTCGGAGGCCTCACAATTTTATATGAACACTTTAATATGGTGCGAAAGGAGAGACTCGAACTCTCACGGGCTTAGCCCACTGGTACCTAAAACCAGCGCGTCTACCAATTCCGCCACTTTCGCAAAACATGACACAAACAATGAGCCATTTGAAATACAACAACATTAAATAATAAATAAGCAACAACACTTAAATTGATTAGATTTGCCCCTTAACGCATTGGCATACAATACACAAAATCAAGATTACTTAAGCACTTAAATTGATTAGATTTGCCCCTTAACGCATTGGCATACAATACACAAAATCAAGATTATTAAGCTTATTAATTATACTTAGCATTGTCATAAGATCGCTATTATTTAATAGACACAGCCAACAGCTTTTCACTTAATAAGTTTTTGCGCGCAAAAACTTTTTTAAAGCAGCAGTTGTCTGAAAGCGAAAGTCAGGTGGTGGTGACTAACCTTTTTTGCTGCAAGTTTTTGCACCCTTCAATAAACTCAAAGGCCACGCAAAAAATGTGGCTTTAAATGGATTTTTACTTCCAAAAAAGCGCAAATTATAACAGTGGACAGTATAAATAACTTTATTTCTTATTGATGTCATTCACTACTTTTATTTATAACTCAATTCCACTTTTAGATTGTCGGCCAATGATTAGTCTAAATAAATCAGTCTAAAATCTTTTAATTAATTAAAAATCAATTTTTCAAACAAAGTATAAAACTTTGTGGGCCGTGTAGGGATCGAACCTACGACACGCTGATTAAGAGTCAGCCGCTCTACCAACTGAGCTAACGGCCCCTATTTAAAAGGGGCAAATTTTTGTGGGCCGTGTAGGGATCGAACCTACGACACGCTGATTAAGAGTCAGCCGCTCTACCAACTGAGCTAACGGCCCCTATTTAAAAGGGTCAAATATTTTGTGGGCCGTGTAGGGATCGAACCTACGACACGCTGATTAAGAGTCAGCCGCTCTACCAACTGAGCTAACGGCCCCTATTTAAAGGGTCAAATTTTT
>QNEL01000267.1 GCA_003645185.1 Candidatus Parabeggiatoa sp. nov. 3 | reverse complement strand
ATTTATCAAGCGGTAGGCCGATTGGATGAGGCCTTGCCTTTGTATGAGAAAGGCTATAGGCAACGTTTGCAAGTCTTAGGCGAAAAGCACCCTGACACACTCCAAAGCCTGAATAATTTAGCGGGCATTTATGATTCTGTAGGCCGATTGGATGAGGCCTTGCCTTTGTATGAGAAAGGCTATAGGCTAAGTTTGCAAGTCTTAGGCGAAAAACACCCTGACACACTTATCAGCCTGAATAATTTAGCGTTCATTTATCAAGCGGTAGGCCGATTGGATGAGGCCTTGCCTTTGTTAGAGAAAGCCTATAGGCTAAGTTTGCAAGTCTTAGGCGAAAAACACCCTGACACACTTATCAGCCTGAATAATTTAGCTATCGCTTATGCAGAACAAGGTGATTTAGAAAAAGGCATTGATTACCTTGAACAATTAGTAATGGGAGCAGAAAGTTTACGTCGAGCGCAATTATCTGTGGAGAATCGACGCTCTGTATTTGCACAATATATACATAGTTATTTTGTTCTATCTCAATTTTACTTTTTGCAAAACAATTATCAGTTCGCTTTTCACACGGCTGAAAAAACTAAAGCCCGTACCTTATTAGAATCCATTGCGTTTAAATTAGCCTTACAACAAGTCAATTTCACGGCTGAAGAACACAAAAAAATAGTTCTGCAACAAACCCAATTGGCGTTTTTAGATACAAAAATTGCTGAAACCGGTGAGCTTGATGAAAGAACGGCGTTACGCATAAAAAAACATGCCTTGCTAGAAAAAATCACGGCTTTCCATGATGATTTAAAACAACGTTATCCAGAATTTGCAGCCCTAATTGAACCTGAAATGATCACGGCAGAAAAAGGGCGGCTAATTTTACACAAAAATGCTTTATTTATCAGTTACATACAAAATCCTAGCGACCATCAACTCCTAGTTTTTACCCTTAATCACGCGGGTGAATTACACATCCAAGATTTAGGTAAAATAACCGGATTAGCCCAAACTTTAAGCATTTATCGTGAAGCTTTAGGCACAACAATTCAGGGATTACGCCAAAAAGGCCAATCAGTTTGGCGACTAGCCGATGGTCGTTTTGTCATGGGCAATAAACCCAGTCGTGATAAAAAACCGCGTCGAGTCAGGCATATTGATCAAATCAGCGGTTATTTAGCGGAAAAACTCTTACAGCCCCTTGCTGAACAACTCAAGACTAAAACGCACTTGATATTTTCTCCCAGTGGTGGATTAGCGCAAATTCCTTTTGAAACCTTAATCTTAGACAACCAACCTCTGATTGCTAACCACGCCATCAGCTACACACAATCGCTATCCAGTTTTGCCCTGCTCAAAAAACGTGAAGCCGCCTATCAACAACTCAAAGGACGAGAAACCTTATTGGCAATGGGCAACCCGCGCTACCATGATCCCAAATCTCCGCCTAAAAATTGTGAAGTTCGCGCCCTTGAAGTTGACTTGGAGAAACTCTCACGCGGCAACAACTACAAAGACGCTTTACACAATGTCAACAAATGGTGCAATCTCCCCGGCACACAAAAAGAACTCAACATCTTAAAGGCACTCTATCCCGACAGCACGATTTACCAACAAGCCGATGCCAGTGAAGCCCACTTACAACGCCTCAATCAAGATCAAGTCTTGAGCCGTTACCGATATTTACATTTTGCCACGCATGGCTTTTTACATCCTCAAACCTCCGCATTATCGGCATTAGTGCTGGATCAATTGAACACCACAGACGAACACGATGGCTACCTCACAGCCGTGGAATGGATTGGCTACCAATTAAAAAGTGATTTAATGGTTCTGTCAGCCTGTCAAACCGGTTTAGGTGAAAACGTCAGTGGTGAAGGCATTATGGGCTTACCGTATGCACTGTACATCGCCGGCAATAAAAACACTTTAATGACGTTATGGAAAGTGGATGATGCCATCACGGCAGAATTTATGCGGCGTTTTTTCACCAAAGTCAATCAGGGGCTATCGCATATTCAAGCCCTGATAGACACCAAACGCGAATTTAGGCAAGAGAAACCGTATCAGAATCCAAAGTATTGGGCCGCGTTTGTGTTGTATGGGGTTTAAATTCCAAACGAAACACCAAATATCAGTAGATCGAAAACGGGATAAAAGCAAAATCAATTTGAACGAGAAACCGGCCGCAAAATCAATTTGGAACGAAAAGAGGAACGCAAAATCAATTTGGAACGAAAAGCCGGCCGCAAAATAAATTTTGCACTCCAATCAAATCTAAAAACCTGATAGAACGCTGATTGCACTGATTGTCATGATTAACGCTGATTAAAACCCTTTTTCAACTAAAGATTTATAGGCAGAAAATAAGTGGGCGGCACTTCTTCAACCAAATAAATCCCATTGTCAGAAAGATAAAAGGGATAACCCGCTTCGTGCATGGTTTTGGCATCAATGGCGAGTATCACTAATTTACCATGTCTTTTGCCTACCTTTGAGGCTGTTTGAATGTCTTTGGACAGATGAACATGGTGTCGTTTGCCTTTTGTTATGCCTTGTTGTTGAATAGACTTTAAAAAGTGTTGTGCAGTACCATGATACAGTGTATCGGGTGGCGTGATGGCTTGAAAAGCTAATTCTATTTTAACTGAGTGCCCTTGATTAGCCTTAATCAAGCTTAAATCGTCATTAAACGAAAAGCGTTGTTTGTCATTATTTTCAACAACTTGCTTTAATTCTTCCAAGCTCAAACGCAGTGATGCGTTTTTTAAAATATCTGCGACACTGGCCCAGCCATTTTTGTTCAAGCTTAAGCCGATTGATTCTGGGTGATGTCGCAGCACGTAACTTAAAAATTTGCTGATTTTGAGTTCTCGGTTTTTTGTCATGTTAAAAGCCTACTGGCGTTCATGGGTTCATGGGTTCAGAAAGTTCTACTACACGCGGTTATAAATTTAAACTTTTATGTAGGGTGGGTAACGTGTTTTTGTTGCCCACCATCTAATATTTTAACCCTTTGAATATAAACTGTTTTTAAATTTAAGCTGTGCTGATATATCAGCCAAAATGACTTTTGGGAGACGAGTTGTTTATAATACTTGGCACTCAAGTTTAGCAAACGGACTCAATATTAATTTAACAAAGGGCAGACACGTAGGTCTGCCCCTACATTACGCCCGTAGGGGCGAACCTACGTGTTCGCCCTACGTGTTCGCCCTACGTGTTCGCCCTACGTGTTCGCCCTACGTGTTCGCCCTACGTGTTCGCCCTACGTGTTCGCCCTCAAAATAATTACACCCGTAGGGGCGAACCTACGTGTTCGCCCTCAATTGATAACCCTTTTTCAAATGCCTGACATATTACCTCCCGATTGTGTGGGATTGGTAAGGCCCCAAACCCACCAATTTACAACGCCATTGGCCTTAGATTGTGGACGTTCCTTGCCTAGTTATGAATTGATTTATGAGACTTATGGCCAATTAAATCAAAACCATTCTAATGCTGTTTTGATTTGTCATGCTTTGAGCAGCGATCATCATGCTGCCGGTTATTATAGTATGCAAGATAAAAAACCGGGCTGGTGGGAGAGTTGTATTGGCCCTGGTAAACCAATTGATACTAATCGTTTTTTTGTCGTGTCGTTAAATAATTTAGGAGCCTGTCAAGGTTCAACCGGCCCTAAAAGTATAAATCCTGAAACGGGTAAACCTTATGGCCCTGATTTTCCTATTGTCACTGTGCGTGATTGGGTTAAAAGTCAAGCGCGTCTAGGCGATGTGCTAGGTATCACGCAATGGGCGGCCGTGATAGGCGGCAGTTTGGGCGGTATGCAAGCCTTACAATGGGCTATAGATTATCCAAAACATTTGCGTCATAGTGTCGTCATTGCTGCGGCACCCAAATTAACGGCACAAAATATCGCTTTTAACGAAGTGGCCCGTCAAGCCATTCTGAGTGATCCCGATTTTCATGCTGGCCATTATTATCAACATGATGTTGTCCCGCGTCGTGGTTTGATGTTGGCGCGAATGCTAGGGCATATCACCTATTTATCAGAAGATGCTATGCGTAAAAAGTTTGGGCGGGAATTACGCGAAGGTCAACTCAATTTTGGCTTTGATGTCGAATTTCAAGTTGAAAGTTATTTACGCCATCAAGGCAGCTCATTTGTTGATCGCTTTGATGCCAATACTTATTTATTGATGACTAAAGCTTTGGATTATTTTGATCCGGCCAGTCAACATGATGATGATCTCTCGGCCGCCTTAGTTGAGGTACTGGCTAAATTTTTAGTGATTTCATTTACCAGTGATTGGCGATTTTCACCAGCCCGTTCACGCAAAATTGTTAAGGCTTTGTTAGATAACAAAAAAGAGGTGAGTTATGCTGAGATCAAATCGCATGACGGCCATGATGCGTTTTTGATGCAGATTCCTCATTATCTACAGATTTTCCAAGCCTATATGCAGCAAATAGAAATAACAGGTGAAGAGTCATGAAATTGCGTACTGATTTAGCATTAATTAGTGAATGGATTGCTGAAGGCTCGCATGTTTTAGACTTAGGCTGTGGTGACGGTACCTTGCTGGCACATTTACACAATGCTCGCCAAGTCACCGGATATGGCTTAGAAATTGACGATGATAATATTGCCCAGTGTATTCAAGCGGGTGTTAATGTCATTCACACGGATTTAAATCAAGGGCTATCGGATTTTAACGATGAGAGTTTTGATTACGTGGTGATGACGCAAGCCTTACAAATCATTCACCGCCCCGATTTATTATTGATGGAAATGTTGCGCGTTGGACGGCAAGGTATTGTGACTTTTCCTAATTTTGGACACTGGCGAGCGCGTTTGTCATTATTTTTTGGGGGCGTGATGCCCACTTCTCGCGCTTTACCCAGTGAATGGTATAACACTGAAAATATTCATTTATGTAGCTTACGAGATTTTGAAAAATTGTGTGAAATGTTAGATATTGAAGTGTTGCAACGAACGGTAGTAGACACAAAACACCATAGCACTGGGTTAATGCGTTTTATGCCCAATGTTTTTGGAGAAATTGCGCTTTATCGGTTTCGCAGTAAGCCTGTGAAAAGGATTTATCCTAAACAGTCGTTGTGAATATTTTAATGGGCCGGCAATAAACTAAACTTACCCACCTTACATTGATTAAATTAATGGGGCCGGCAACAAACTAAACTTACCCACCCTACATTGATTAAATTAATGGTGGGTAACAAACTAAACTTACCCACCCTACATTGATTAGATTAAATTAATGGTGGGCAACAAACTAAACTTACCCACCCTACATAGTTTATTTAAAAATAAAATAGAAATTTTATTGATGAAATTGAAATTTTTAAGCGGTGTTGTGTTATCGACTACCCTGATTGTTGGAATAAATGTGACACAGGCTAGCTTTTCTTGTGATGACAAACGTTATTGTAAAGAAATGGTGTCATGTGACGAAGCTTATTATCACCTACAGCATTGTGGTAGAAAGTCTTTAGATCGTGATAAAGATGGTATTCCTTGTGAATCTATTTGTGTTGCTCAGAAAAAGCCGAAAGCTAAAAAGCCGAAAGGCGATCAAAAACCGGTGCCCGAAGCAAAGGGTTTTGATTTGAGCGGTATTTGGCTAGGCGATGGCTATAAATGTGATGGGAATGTTTCCCAACAACGAATAAAAATAGAACAGAAGGGTTATGCCATTGTTGGGACAAAAATCACGGGTGATGCGTGTGTACCAGCCGATTATCGTACCTTTTCCGGTAGGCTTGACACCCTTAATGTGACTTGGACGACGGGATATGCCAATAGGCCAGCGTGTTGTAAAATGACAGGCCAATTAACCCTTTTGGATAATAACCGCATTGGTGTCAACGGTTTTCAATTCAAATTCGCCAGAATCGCTTCTAAGGCAACTGAAGATGGCGATTTAAGTGGCACTTGGCTAGGAGAGGGCTACCAATGTGGGTGGCAGGTTTTCCAAGAAGAGGTAGAAATCAAACAGCAGGGCAATGCGATTGTCGCGACTAAAATAACCGGCGACGCTTGTGTACCGGCTGGTTATCGTAGTTTTTCAGGTGCATTAGACACAGCACATATCACTTGGACTACAGGCGATCCAAATAACCCAGCGTGTTGTCAGGAGAAGGGAATATTGAGCATCATTGATGAGAATACATTGAAGGGAGGTGGAATCACCTTCAAGCGCGATATTAAACCTGACAGGTTTTAAAAACCTGTCAGGTTTGGTTGACAAGTTTCGGGAGTTCAATAAAACCCGAGATTAAACCTGACAGGTTTTAAAAACCTGTCAGGTTTGGTTGACAAAAGGCGGGCGATAAATCGCCTACTACAAACTACAAACTACGCCCTACCGCTTGTGCAATCCCCTGCAATTCTCCCATTAAATTCTTTAATTCATCAGGCGTTAGGGCTTGATCAGCATCACACCAAGCGTCACAGGGATGCGGGTGCATTTCAACCAATAAACCATCCGCACCGGCTGCAATCGCCGCTTTTGACAAGGTTGACACTAACCACGCTTTGCCAGCGGCATGACTGGGATCGACAATCACGGGTAAATGGGTTTCTTTCTTCAACACCGGAATCGCTGTGACATCCAACATATTACGGTAAGCTTTTTCAAAACTCCGCACACCGCGCTCACACAAAATAATATTATGATTACCCCCAGCGGCGATGTATTCTGCCGACATTAGCCATTCTGAAATTGTGGCACATAAACCGCGTTTGAGAATCACCGGCGTATGCGTTTTGCCCACTTCTTTCAGTAAATCAAAGTTTTGCATATTACGAGTGCCGATTTGAATCACCTCAACACCGTATTTTAAAAAATCATCAAGGTAACGCACATCCATTAATTCGGTGATAATCGGTAACTGGAATTTATCAGCGGCTTGACGAAATATCTGTAATCCTTCCACCCCCTTGCCTTGAAAACTATAAGGGCTAGTACGAGGTTTAAAGGCCCCACCACGCATCAAACGGCAGCCCGCATGGGCCACACCATGAGCGGCGGCATCCATTTGTTCCTGCGTTTCCACAGAGCAAGGCCCGCCAATCACTTGTATCGTTTGCCCGCCTAATGGAATACCTTTAATATTGATCACAGTATCGGCCTCATGCCCTTCTCGTGCGACAATTTTATAAGGTTTAAGAACCCGTATCACGTCTTGAACTCCAGGTAAGGCTTGCAAGGTTTTTTTATGGATTTTACGCTCATCGCCAATAGCACCGATAATCGTTCTTTCAAGGCCGCGTGAGACATTCGCTTCTAAACCCAGTGATTGAAGTTTCTGTTCGACAGTATGCACTTCTTCATCGGTGACATGGGAATGCATGATGATAATCATTATTTAATCCTTTTAAAATAAACAAAGTAGAACGTATTTAGAGGCTGTAGGGGCATACCTACGTGTCTGCCCAGGGCGAACACGATCGGGCTGCCCCTACAGTCCATAAAAACGTTAGTTTTGTAGGGGCATACCTGCGTGTCTGCCCTAGACAAAATGGCATTGAGCCGTAAAATGGATATTATACCGAATAAATGCTTGATTTTATGACTTTTCTTAAAACAAGAATTTCAATGAAATCAATAAATTGTATTAATTAAATTAGTAGAAACTCTAATATTGACACGAAATCCTGAACGCCTTTAGCTTCGCCTCTCTTCGGTGAGCGGCAAAAGTATTGCAAGATATTAAAGAATTAGAATAAAATAAGAATAAAATATGAAAAATGAACAAATGAACAAAAACGGTTCCTTCAATAAGGATTGATTTATAACTTATTAGATTTGACATCATTCAAGCTAGTCACATAATCTAAAAAGAATAAAGTTTATTGCTTTGGGATAAAATTCACAGCCTTGAGGCTTTTAAACTTTTTTTGAAAACATATTATATAACGAGTGTAAAACAGGTTGTGATGAAATTGAGTTTTAACCCAGATATTAAGTACAACAAATTACGGGGATAAACGAATTAAGCTACATTGATATCCATTACATTAGGAACAAACAACAATGAAATTTAAAAGAAGTCAAAAAAAACGGAGCCATACCGAAACCCCAACGGCTAATCAGAAATCCCTGGTAAAACAAGCGCCTTGGAAAGTGCTTATCGTCGATGATGAGCCTGATATTCACACCATGACTCAGTTGGCACTGAAACACTTTGAATTTGCAGGCAAAAACATACAGTTCTTTCAAGCCGACTCTGGAATTGAAGCACAAGACATTTTAACCTCTGAACCCAATATAGCTGTCGCTTTAATTGATGTCGTTATGGAAACCCAGGATGCTGGATTGCGTCTCGTTGATTTTATCCGCAATGAACTCAAATATCCTTTAATTAGACTCATTATTCGTACTGGTCAACCCGGTATGGCCCCAGAAAAAGAGGTCATTGAACGTTACGATATTGATGATTACAAGGATAAGACTGAACTCACAGCGAGTAAATTGTATACTACCATGCGGCTGGCTTTAAAATCCTATCGCGATCTCAGCATCCTTGATACCAATCGAAAAGGGTTGACTTTGATTCTTGATGCTGCACCAAAAATGTATCATCCTCAATCCATCAATCAATTTCTCAATGGCGTATTGACTCAAATTATTGGCCTGTGCAATCTAGGCGAAACCAGTCTGATTTCCACGATTAACAATAGCTTATTCTTCACGGCAAACGGCGATCAGGTGTTGGTTCAAGCTGGCACGGGTAGATTCAATCTTCCAAATCACAATACAGAAGTGGATCAAATTGTCAAAATTTGTTCTGATTGCATTTTACAAACACAAGCCGTTGAATCATTACCGCCTGGCGCGATTCTGTTTCCACTGAAGGTACATAACAAACCGATTGGTTTTATCTACTTAGAAGATGCCCACTATCTCAATGAAGCCAATCAAAAACTGATTCATATCATGATCCATCAGTGCGCTTCTGCCTTGGAAAATTTACAACTTTACCTTGATCTCAAACAGGCTCATCAAGAAACGGAACGTATGTTAACGCTTGCTGAACAAGCTCGCGACATGGCAGAATTGGCAAACCAAGCTAAAAGTCAGTTTTTAGCCAATATGAGTCATGAACTGCGTACTCCCTTAAATGCGATCATCGGTTACAGTGAAATGTTACAAGAAGAGGCAGAAGATCTAGGGCAAGACGATTTTATTCCAGATTTAAACAAAATCGGTCACTCTGGCAAACATTTATTGGGATTGATCAACGATGTACTTGATTTATCTAAAATTGAAGCGGGTAAAATGGACTTGTTTTTTGAAAATGTTGTTCTGAACATGCTTATCAATGAAGTTATAGAGACGATTCAACCTTTAATTGAACAAAAATATAACGATTTAAAAGTCATCTTTGATGATAACTTGGGTAATTTGCATACGGATCTGACTAAATTGCGGCAAATGCTATTAAACCTCATCAGTAATGCCGCTAAATTTACCGAAAAGGGCACAATTCAGTTTGAAGTTAAACGTGATGGTGAATGGGTCACATTTTGTGTCATGGACAAGGGTATTGGCATGACAATCGAACAGCAGAAAAATTTGTTTCAGCCCTTTACGCAAGGTGATTCTTCCATGACTCGTCGTTACGGGGGTACCGGCTTAGGGCTCGCTATTACCCAAAAATTCGCACAAATGCTAGGGGGAAGCCTCTGGTTTGAAAGCGAATTTGGCTATGGTAGTACATTTGTACTTTCTTTACCTAGAGAAAGTGAACAAGTTGTTTCAGAAAAAAGCAAATTAACCCAATCGACCTTTGAAGAACCCAAAATACCAGACTTGTTAACAGGAGATGGGCTTATTCTCATCATCGATGATGATACTAATGTGTGTGAACTACTGCTATCTGATCTGACTCAACTGGGTTATCTGGTAGCCATAGCAACCGATGAAAAAAAGGGGATGGAGTTGGCTTATAAACTTCGTCCCGATACGATTCTTCTTGATATACATAAGCCAGATCAGAATGCTTGGCAGGTGCTTTCCAAAGTCAAAAGTGAGCCTTGTTTGGCACATATCCCCGTGATTCTGGTTTCCTTGAATAGTGATAAACAGAAAGGAAGCGCCTTGGGGGCAACCGATTGTTTAGATAAAAGCCTTATACATAGTCAGTTACCCCTGATTTTAAAGAAACATCATATTGGTGAGCATCAGGACAATATCATCATGGTGGTTGAGGATGATGACGAATACCGTGATCTGCTTATCATGATCTTAGAAGATAAAGGTTTACAAGTTTTTCCAGCCGAAAATGGAGAAGTGGCTTTAACCCATCTTGATCATAAAAAACCGGCTTTGATCCTACTGGATTTGAATATGCCCATCATGGATGGGTTTGAATTTCTTGAGCATTTGCGTAACTTTGAAAAATGGCAGACTATCCCAGTTGTGGTATTGACTTCAAAAAATCTCCGTCCAGAAGAACAAGCGAGTTTAAATCGGCATGTCGAGAGCATTTTTCAAAAGGCAGATTACCAACGAAATGAATTAATCTCGCAGATTCATCAACTGATTACTGATGCCAAAATATTGATAAGTACTGAACCATAAATTTTCAGGTATTTAAAAAAAACAGAAAGGGGGCAACCACAAGGGATTGCCCCTACAGAATGTCATGTAGGGGCAATCCCTTGTGGTTGCCCTTTGTTGTAAAATACCTGTTT
>QNEL01000266.1 GCA_003645185.1 Candidatus Parabeggiatoa sp. nov. 3 | reverse complement strand
GTCATTTTTTATCGAAAACTGACACTAAAAATAGCTTGAAACCTATAAATTTTAGGCGGTTAATAAAATAATTATCAGCCAAAAACCAGGACTCGTTTTTAGGACTATTTCGACAGCCTAGTAGAGAACGGTCTCCCGTTATGACATCACAGCGTCCGGCTTCAAATGCCTTGATGTTCTGATCAGGCGTATCAAATGCAATGAGTTCGTATGCCATGTTGTGTTGACGGAAGTAATCAGCCATATTGAGTTCGGTTGTGGTACCCGCATCAGCACAAGCGGTAGCCCCATCCAGTTCTTTTGCACTGGTTAATCCCAAGTCCTTTTTAACCATAAAGGCTTGTCCATCATAATAACTGACACCCGCAAAGTTAAAACCAAGCGCGGTATCACGAGTGATTGTCCAAGTGGTGTTTCGAGACAGCATCTCAATCTCGCCAGATTGCAGGGCTGTGAAACGTTCTTTCGCTGTGAGTGGCGTATATTTCACTTTATCCGCGTCACCAAAGACGGCAGCAGAGACTGCTCGACAGACATCGACATCAAGCCCCCGCCAATGGCCTTTCTTATCCGGTGCGGAAAATCCCGCTAATCCGGTGTTCACGCCGCATTGTAAGAAGCCTTTCTTCTGAACGGAATCAAGCGTTGTGCCTGCTTGAGCGATGCCGACTGTGGTTATTAATGCCAGTGCGGTACTGGCCGCTATTAAAGGTTTGTTTTTCATCATATATTTTCCTTAAACAGACTCAAATTAAGTTTCTCATTTATGACAAAACGATTATTAACAACTCTATCACGGATATTTTAGTTATGTGACAAGTGAGCATTTTGTGAAGTGCTGTTAATAATGTTACGATTACTACTGTATCATGAATATTTATTTGCGTGACAGCTTGCCTAAAAAAAACAAGAACTACAAGGATTGTATATAAGAAAGGATTGGATCGTGGTTATGTTTGGTTTTAATCCCTTCATATACAATCCTTGTTGTTATTAGTTTTTTTTTAAATTGAACATTGAGTCAAAATGTTATAGATAACAGCTTTTACATCAACTCACAACAAGCCATGATTAAGCTTGAGATCATTACTCTATCACGAATATTTGAGTCTATGACAAGTGAGCATTTTGTTAAGTGATGTGAATAACATTATGATTCATACTGTACCACGGATATTTATTTGCGTGACAAGTTACCTTTTTTATTTATTATTAACCAAAATTGAATACAGATTTAGGTTTATGTTAGTTTGGGAATGTTCATTTTACAAAAACTTTTTATTGTTCAGTTGAGTCACATTATTTTTGACTTGTCTTATTATTAAAAATAGTGGATTAAAAAAAATCAGTGCAGAGCATGATAATCAGCGTTCTATCACCCACATTGCATGACTACCTCAAAAAAAATAGTGAAATAGGTTCATATAGAGTCACATTATTTATAAATTCAATAGGATATCAATTTTTTGTCCATTTTTTATGCCTAAAATCTGGACATCTTACCACCTATCAGTTTGATCAGACGCTTTTTTTTCAACACAGAGAACACAGAGAACCACAGAGTGCCACAGAGGATAAGTCTATGATTTAAAATGATATTATGTTTATAATAATTGTGTATAAATGTTGATAGAAAATGAAATAAGTGCTTTGGCGGGCTTTTTCTCTTTAACAATTTTGACCTGACAACTCAAATACCAAGTGTGATTGAAATTTTAAACAACAAGTCAAGCTATATCTCCAAGATAGGAGAAACAACTGTTCGGTATGTCAGAATAAGCGGCTGGAGTGCAAAATTTATTTTGCGGCTGGAGTGCAAAATTTATTTTGCGGCCGGAGTGCAAAATTTATTTTGCGGCAGGAGTGATTTGATTATGAGTATCATTATTTTTTTGATACTGATAACTTTTAAAGCGTTCTGAAACAAGACATAGAGGAGCTAATTTATGGATTCTGCGTTAAATTACATCGGTGTGATGCTGCTACTCTCTGGCATCTTTTTGACCATCGCCAGTTTTGGCATCATTAGAATTGCCGAGGTTTATATTCGTTCTGGGCTAAAAACCTTTTTAGCTGCGATTGTCTTAATCGTTTTGGGTGTACTTTGTGTGGATGAACTCCGTGGGATCATACCCATGCCAACGGATCCCATACTCCAAGAGCCGATAGACATTTCGATCATTTACGCGCCTGAAGAGGGCCTTTATATGCCAGAGGCGATAGATAGGTTTAATAGTCTATCACAAGAAGGCCTTAATCCTCTCACTGGCGAACAATTAGGCCAAGATGAGCATCCCATTATTGTGACCGGTAAATCTGGCTCATCTGGTACCATTGCACATCGCATTGCTAATGCGATCATTTCCCCCAATCATGCGAACGTTGAAAAACCAACCCTCTTTTCTCCCTCTGTCAGCCATTGGCTGATGTTAGTGAATCACTGGACAGATAAGAAAGTCTTTGATTTAAAGGATAGCCCTAACACGGCCTTGGCACCCGTTGTCATGGCGATTTGGAAAAGCCGTTTAGAGGCCATTAAAGCCAAAACGGGTCGTTCTAATATAGGATGGGCAGAACTACTCCAGGTGTTTAATTCCCCTAATGGTTGGGGTGATTATGATTCACAAATAGGCCGAAAAAGCGTTTACTATGGCCATACCGATCCGCTTGTCAGTTCAACGGCCTTGTCTACACTCATTTCAGAGTTTTATGCCAGTTTCCATCATTATGGTCATACTGGACAACTCGCATTATGGCATGTCAAGGATGAGTTAATTCAAAAAGGGGTGCGTGATATTGAGGCCCTGATTCATCACTACGCCTCACGCACCACAGAGTTTAAGGAATACATTGCCAAAGGCCCTGATTACTTGGATTTTGTGGCTTTAGAAGAAAATGACTTGATCTATATTAATCAAGGTAAAACGGATTATGATCCACCCGAAAAATTGGTTGCGCTTTATCCAAAAGAGGGCACTTTTGTACATGGTCATCCTTTTGCGATTCCCAAAGCTGAGTGGGTGAGTGATGCACAACGAGAAGCGGCTAAACGCTTTACTCAATTTATGCTCAGTGAAGCCATACAACAGCAGGTTTTAGAAAATGGCTTTCGGCCAGCTAATCCCAATATACCGCTTGCTTATCCCATCGTTCCAGAACTGGGTGTTGATCCGAATGAACCCAGAACGATTTTAGAAGTGCCGACTCCCGAAGTCATCGCAGCGATTCAAGACAGTTGGCAAGTCGTCAAGAAGCAAGCTGATATCTTACTGGTCATTGATACATCCGGCTCAATGTCAAATGAAAATAAGCTTGAAAACGCGAAAACAGCGGCGCTGGCGTTTTTAGATAAAATGGCCTCACAGAATCGAATCGGGTTAATGAGTTTTAACGATGAGGTGAGAGTACAAGAAGAACTGGATGCTTATGAAACGATCCGAGAGGGTATTCGTTTAAAAATAAGCCAGTTAAAGCCTTCTGGGAAAACTCATCTTTACGGTGCGCTTTCGCAAGCCTTAGATCAATTACAGGCGAGTGCTAATCAGCGACGGATGGCGGCATTAGTGCTGTTAAGCGACGGTGTCGATACGATTAGCACCGATCCGGCAGAGTCATTGCAACAAATAGTCAATACCATTTTGAAACGTCGTGAGAATCGGAAGCCGGTTATTGTGCTGCCTATCGCTTATGGCAGTGAAGCCGATATCAAAACACTGGGTAAGATAGCCAAAGCCAGTGACACTCGAATCTATTCAACTGATCCCAAAACGATCAAGGCATTGTTTGAGAATATTGCGATTTATTTTTGAATAAGCTATTTGTAGGTAGCATAGCCAGATAGACTTCAAATGGGCAAATTGAGTGTAGTTGTTAAAACGAGGGAGCTTGTTGTTAATTTTTTATGAAGTTCGTTATTTAGTGAATAGCCCCAGGTGCAAGGTGCAAATTGCCAATATCATTTGGGGCGCATTCCCAAAAAAAGGGTCATTATCAATCTTGGCGATCCGCAAAATAACATTCACTAAAAGCGGGCCGCAAAATAAATTTGGAACGAAAAAAAGGCCGCAAAATGAATTTGGAACGAAAAAAAGGCCGCAAAATGAATTTTTCACTAAAAGCAAGCGGGCCGCAAAATGAATTTGGAACGAAAAAAAGGCAGCAGATTATAACCTCTTAACTATAGATGGCTTACTCACCAATCCGTTTAAATCCTCTGATCCGTTGTACTAAACTTAATTGAGGAATGGTGAGTTTCACTGCGCGGCACTGGGAACGCCCTCGTAGGAAGGCTTCACACAAGGGCTTACGCTACGGATTGCCCCTACAATATGCGATTGTATGTAGGGGCAATCCATTTTGAAATCCATGATATCATTTATTCAGAAGAATTTATCCCATTCAACGACTTCACTGCCGGGAGCACAGTGTGAAGTTATGATATTTGAAGTGTCAATCCAGTGTTATTGAATTTCTGATTAGACTGATATAGATTGAGACGATTACAGGCGGGATTGTTCTAATAATCTAATATTAATATCACGCAAAGGCGCTTCTGGGGCAAAGGCGCGGAATTTTCAAAAGGGCAACCACAAGGGATTGCCCCTACAAGATTTCGCCTCGGGCGATCCTTTAGTGTTCGCCCTTTCTAAATAATGAAAAAGCCCCATTATTTTATGGTATACTGTTCCCAAAATCTGTTACAATCATAAAAATTATATTAAATTTGTTTTGTGGTTGATACATATTTACTATTGTTCTATAGATTTTCAGATACGGCAATATTTTAAAAAGGGCGAACACGTAGGTTCTACATTGCCCCCGTAGGGGCGAACCTTTGTTATCGCCCGGTTATGGCCGAAAATTATTTTTCTGAAAATCTATATCCGCTCTACGCAATGCTGAAGAACCTAAAAATAGTTTGAAGTTACAACAAGCACGAAATAAGTCAAACAGTAGTCAGAAAACATGATTAATGCCGAATACGTTCTGAAGCACAACACCATGTTAAAAGCTCATTGGTTAACTCAACAAGTGAGTTATCATTTTTATTAAAATCAAAAAATTCTGCTATTTTAGGGGAAGTTGTTTTAGCCATATATTCTACAACTTGGGACAGTATCTTATCCCCTAATCCTACCCAAAAAATCATTTCACATTCGGTTCTTTTATGACATTCATTACAATCCTGTTTTTCTTGAAGAACCGTTTGGATAAAATTTGCCCAATATTTGTGTGTTTTTATATCATAACAACGCAATCCATTTTTTATATCAATAAATTTTCGCCATTCTTTTGTCTTATTGCGTTCCCATTTTTTAAGGACATCTATTTTATCAAAAAATTGATTATTCATCGTTTTAGGGGAAGAGTTTTCAATAAGAACCGTCGGTATTAAATTCTCTATTTCATGCACATTTATAGCAAATGCTTTTGATAAAGCTGAATTTTTTTCAATTCTTATAAACCCATTAGATAGAAAGTGACAACTATTTTGCCATTCTTGTTGTTTATTCTGATTTAATCCTAAGTTTTTTGCTGTATTCCCAAATTTTGTACCGGGCACTTTGCAATCAGTATCAACAAGACATAAACAGAAAGTCTTGTCTTTACAAAGTGCCTGAAATATATCACTTATTGAACTTCCACCACCATGAGTTGGTTTGGCTTGAATTTTTATTTGTGCTGTTTTTAATGCTTTTTTGGTTGTAATATATGCACGTACTAAATGAAGAAAAAATTCTGCATCGTTTATGTGTTCACCTAATATTATTGTCTTTTGAGTAGCACTTGAATCTTCAAAGTAGCCAATAGGCATATTGACAATAGTGTGCTGTTCGTTGACAGAAATCGTTATTTCAGATTGAGAAGCAGCGACAATTTGAACGTAAAACAGAAATTCTGTTTTAATATCTAAACCATTTTTTCTGACAAATTGTTTAATTTTCGCTAATGCGGCTTTAGCCCTTTCTGACAATTTTGATTCTCTTTGATAATTTGAAAGCGTTTTTGGTTTGGCAATTAGAATATGTTTACCTTCAAAATGTGCGATTAAAAGATTTTCAAGGCAAGCCATTAAACGAGATTCAGAATATTCTGGAGTCGTTTCTAAAAGGTTATCTGTCAGAAAAATAAGCATATTAATCCAAGTTAGGTGTAAAAAAACCATAAGGCCAATTAACTAAACAACCCTCCTGATCATATTGGCTAACGCGCACTTTTATCCCCCCCTTATCTTCGTCAGGTTCAAAAAGCAACACCTGTATATCATCACGCTCTGCTTTACCCTCTTCAATCAATTGACCAATGCGATCTATGATCGCTTCTCCATGCGTTTCTATCATAAGAGGGATTCTAGATGATTGAGTTATTTGCACTAATACATCAGCAAGTTGGGCTTGTAACTGAGGATGCAGATGCAATTCTGGTTGTTCGATAGTGATGAGTGATGGAGATTTATGAGACTCATGTATTGATGACCAAAGTGTTAAAATAACGGGCAATATTTCAGAATAACCAAACCCAATGTCAGCTATATTATTTGAGGAAGTATTGCCTTGCTCACTCACCATAATTTCTAAATGTGTCCCTTCATTTCTGATAGAGACTTGAATATTAAAGTATTTTGTTAACCATTCATTCAAGTCTTCTTTTTGCTTAGATGAGAGAGAATGAAGATACATGGGTAAATTTTCACCATGAGGCTCTATTTCTTCAACGGAAATATCTCGTGTACGATAAAACCTATCGGCAACGGCTCGTGATGGCGCAATATATTGAACCGTTTTTGCAAACTTAGAAATCTCTTCATTGGCAAATTGTAATAAAGAGGGAATAAGGCAAGCAAAACTGACATCACGAATTAATTTGGCTTCTTCAACTGTTAAATGAGGCCTATTTTTTTGCCAAAGTTCGGAAGTCAACTCTTTCGGCTTTGTACCAGCCATTTCCAGTAACATTTTACAAATAGAATGTGGTGAAGTTTCCTTATGATATAAATGTGCTAAAAGCTTTACCAGATTTTTTTTATAATGCTCATGGAAATGATCCGTTTGATCAAAAATGATTGGAATTAAGCGAAACAGATTGGTTTGTTCTATTTCTAATAGGCCTAACTTATTGATAAAAGAACGTTGATTGATATCAAAACGGATAACTTTACCAAAGTGATCAAAAACGAAAACGGCCTGATTTTCATTAAAATCAAGAGTAAGCTTTGATATTTTTGTCTGAGAGGCGTTTTCCTTATTTGGAATTAATTCAATTTCAATATTTAAGTCACGACGACTCATTTCAACGGAAACCGCATCTGAAGGTGTTTTGAGTCGTGTTGATAAACTACCTTTCGGTTTAAACTTATATCCAAAAGAAACCGATTCTTCTGAGGCACGGATAGCTCCCTTAATAGTGCCAAAGTCCACATAACCATGATGTCCAGCATACCAAAGTATTGGACTGCTCGTTTTTGTCTCAACACTTTGACGCAAAAGAGGAAATACACGTAAAAATGTACTTTTACCGGTACTATTCGCACCCACTAAAAGGGTTAGTGGTTTAATGGGAATATCCCCAGTATCAGCTAGACATCTTAAATTTTTAATTCTGATTGAATCCATATTGCAATTCCTGAAAGACTTTAATTGTTTAGCCAGTGTAGCAAGCGTAGCCACCCAGATATACTATTTATTAGTAGTGGGTTTCGCTATAGCGAAACCCACCCTACGTGTAAGAAAACTCTTGTATCATGGCGATTAATGTAGTCAATTAGAAAATCGTTATAGGAACAAATTTTGAGACGCAACTTTTCATTGCTAGAATAGTCTTCAATTTTTAATTGCTTACAAATCCATTTTCACCTGAAAGCAGTCCCGCTATCCGATGCTTGCTTTCTACTATATTGATAGATTTGTGGGATAATCAATGCGGGTATCATTTCTGGTGATAAATGCTGTTCTAATGATGGCATATTGGATTGATGTAAGAGTCGAGTGATTGACATGACTTCAATACCGACAATTCTCCCTGGCTACCTACATCAAAAACCAATAATTCATCTTCAGATTCACTGTTCACAATTTTTTGATCGGAAAACTGGATATAGGCTAAATCGTTAGTTTCGTCATAGTGAATATTTGGATACATTTATTTTATCCCTAAACAGTTCGCTGGTATTATTACTCATTGATTTTAAAAATGATTTAACAAAAATGACTATTCCAATATTTGACACTAAACTTAACAAATTGTCAAAGTTTTGATTTCAAAAACAAGACAATAATACTATGAATTGTCAAAGTTTGATACTTTTCATGGTATGTTACCAGCTAAAGCAGTTGTCTTTATATTAAAGTCTCCTAAAGGAGAGTAAAGATATCTATTAATTAATACTTTGGCAATTATGGATAAAAATTGAACAACTGTTCAAAGACTCGTTTGACTGAGGCTGTATTTTAATTTATTTAAATAGGGAGCACAGTGTCAAGTTATGATATTTGAAGTGCCAATCCAGTATTATTGAATTTCTGATTAGACTGATATAGATTGAGACGATTACAGGCGGGATTGCTCTAATAATCTAATGTTATTAATATCACGCAAAGGCGCTCGGGGCAAAGGCGCGGGATTTTCAAAAGGGCAACCACAAGGGATTGCCCCTACAACTTTCGTGGATGATATCAGCCCATCCGATAGGATTAGAATAAATCATGCTTTCTTTTTTATTTTCGCGTTTGCTCAGCACTGTGATTGTGGTGTTGGGTGTTGTGACGATTGTTTTTTTATTAATTCATTTGGTACCGGGTGATCCGGTGCAGGCTATGCTGGGTGAGTCGGCGCAGCCGACTGATTTGGAGGCGTTACGGGAGGCTTTGGGCCTGAATCAACCTTTGATCATGCAATGGTGGCATTATATGACGGGCCTGTTGCAGGGGGATTTGGGTGAATCGTTGTATTCCAAGGAACCTATTATTGATATCTTGATTGAACGTTTTCCGGCGACTTTGGAATTAGCTTTTGCGGGTTTGTGCATTGCGGTGCTGATTGCTTTGCCATTGGGTAGCATTGCGGCTTTGCGTAAGGATAGTATTTGGGATAACGGTTCAATGGTGTTTTCTTTACTTGGGGTGTCGATTCCCAATTTTTGGCTGGGGCCTATGTTAATCTTATTGTTTTCTCTCACTTTGGGCTGGTTTCCGGTGAGTGGGCGGGAGGGGCCGTTGTCATTAGTCTTGCCGGCTTTGACTTTGGGAACGGCGTTGGCGGCGATTTTGGCCCGTATGGTGCGTTCGACTTTGTTGGAGGTGTTGAATGAGGATTATATTCGCACGGCGCGGGCTAAGGGTTTGCGGGAGTCGGCGGTGGTGATTCATCACGCGCTACGCAATGCGGCTTTGCCTATCATTACGGTGCTTGGCTTACAATTAGGCACTTTGTTGGGCGGGGCGGTGATTACTGAGATTATTTTTGCTTGGCCGGGCATTGGGCAATTGACGATTGATGCGATACATCGGCGCGATTATCCGGTTGTGCAAGCCTGTATTTTGTTGATCAGTTTAAGTTATGTGTTGGTGAATACTTTAACTGATATTGTCTATGCTTGGTTAGATCCACGGGTGCGTTATAGTGTTTAGATATCAAGTTATTATTCCTTTATCCATTTTAATATTATGGTTTTTATTGGCTGTGTTTGGGCCGATGCTGCCTTTGCAGCCTAATGAGGTTATGTTGTTGAAGATTTTGCAGCCGCCGTCTTTAGAGGCGTGGTTGGGCTATGATGATGTCGGTCGTCCGATTTTGGATCGCTTAGTGATGGGGGCAAGGACTTCATTTTTTGTGGCCTTTTGGGTGATTTCGGTGTCATTAACGGTAGGTACGTTGATTGGCAGTTTGAGTGCGTGGATTGGCGGCTATGTCGATTTAATCATCGTGCGCTTGATGGATGTGTTTTTGGCGTTTCCGGGGATTTTATTAGCGATTGCGTTATCGGGCATTTTGGGGCCTGGGATTGAAAACGTGGTATTTGCGCTGTCGATAGTGGGATGGGTAGGCTTTGCGCGTTTGGCGCGCGCGCAGACTTTGTCATTGAAACATCGAGATCATGTTTTAGCGGCTTTGGCGTTGGGCGCGGGCACTGTGCGGATTTTGCGTTATCATTTGATTCCGTTATTAGTCACACCCTTGCTGATTGAGGCGACTTTTGGGATTGCGGGTATTGTGGTTGCAGAAGCGGGGTTATCGTTTTTGGGGTTAGGGGTTCAGCCGCCTGCGGCTTCATGGGGGAGCATGATACGGGATGGTACGGGGTATATGTTAATGGCTCCGCATACGGTTTTAGCTCCGGGATTGGCTTTGCTATTGGTTGTCTTATCGGTGAATATTTTGGGAGATAAGTTGCGGGATCGGTTAGATGTGAAAAGTCTTTGATCTATAACTACAAGGATAATAACTACAAGGATTAGTTATAATAAAGGATAAGAACATCGCAATTTGTGAGATCATTAGCTTTGTGTTCATTCATTTCGATGTCAAACCTCATCACATAACGAATCAAAATAAGTATTGATATATAAGTGTGATAAGCCGACATGTCGCAATATAATCACTTAAGTACTGAACCATAAATTTTCAGGTATTTTAATTAATAGAAACAATCAAGAAGAGGGGCAACCACAAGGGATTGCCCCTACGGGGTGGTCTGTAGGGGCAATCCCTTGTGGTTGCCCTGTG
>QNEL01000265.1 GCA_003645185.1 Candidatus Parabeggiatoa sp. nov. 3 | reverse complement strand
GCAAGGGGCAACCACAAGGGATTGCCCCTACGAACCGCCCGTAGGGGCAATCCCTTGTGGTTGCCCCTCTTCTTGGTTGTTTCTTTTAATTAAAATACCTGAAAATTTATGGTTCAGTACTTAGATAGATAAACGCGCTTTGACGCTAAAGACGCTAAAAAGCACTGTAGAAATAGCGTCTTTGCGTCTCTTGCGTGAAATTTGATTGACATATAATAAATCAAGCCTATTCAAAAATATTCTCATTCCAGACGGAAAATCATTTTTTTAATCCCTAGAATCAGCCTCTGCTTGTCAATCAGCATTCAAATCAGTACTGACGATCACAAATCCCCGCTTCGCGTCTACAACCGAATCAGTTGTATCCATAGCCCCCCAAAGTGCTTCTGCTGTTACCCAAACGGGCGGATAGAGATAAGGCGACACATCTAAAATCAGAAAGCGATCCGTTGCTTCATGATAAGCCCCTAAAGGCGAAAAATGTCCACCCATTTTTTGCAGAAGCGCACGACGTAAATAGTTGACGACAAAGAAATTTCCAGATTCAGATAAATTCTGAATAGCCAAAGCACGAAATGCTGCCAAACTCGTCTCATCAGTGTGGAAAACCTTGGTTTTCACGTCATGGGCTTTCAGCAGTTCACCTAACTGATCTAAAGTGATGCCTTGCTTAGAAATCACCTCCGCAGTGATGATTGAATCCGTTTTGCGATTCAAAAAGTTGTTCTGCGTAAAAAAATGAAATTGCCCATATTCAGGTGCTTCAGGAGCAGGAACCGATAAGGCATTCAAAACCATCACACTACTGGCCACCCCACAATAGGCCTTGTTTTGTTGGGGAGTAAAGTGGATACTCAATGGCAGATAATCTTGACGCACTTTGCTCTCCATCAGCAACCGTTCACCCTCTTGAGAATTCAGATTAATCAGATTAGGAGCGAGCGGTAAATTCTGCGCCAACACATTGCCATTCCCCAGAATGAAAACGGTTGTTATAAAAAACCCCTTCTTCATGAAGCCTAAAAGCCTAATTGAAAAGCGATAGCTAAGTTCATTCAATTTGTTCACAACATTTTCCTCGATTGATTTTTGATAGAACGCTGATGCCGCTGATTTTTGCTCACGCAAAGCCGCAAAGACGCTAAGTATAATGACTAGGCACCTTTGCGCCTTCGCGTCTTTGCGTGAAACAAAACGACTAATAGGATAAATAAAAACTCACAAATTGGTTTTTCTCAAGAATGAGTTCAAAGGCCGCCTTTTCAAAAGAAGGGGGGCCAAAAGTACCGCGAGCGTTGTTACTAAAACCATAACCTTCTTTGGGTATACCAAAAAAGTTGGTATCCAGTTTTTCATTGCCATTGGCATCATGATAAGCGGCAATCGCATAAGTTTTGCCTACCTGTAAATCAAATTGAGTCATGATCAGGCCCGCCTTGGCCTCTCTGACTGGCACACTGGCTTGAGCTATGCGGCCATCATCATTCAAAAAAGCGGCCTCACTCTCATAAACACCCACCATAATGTTTCCCACTTTCACATCATCAATGCCGGTAATATGCACCTTCAATTCTGCTGCCGAAAGCGAGAATGAAAAGAGCAAAAAGAATCCACCAGTGATTAACGAGAAATGACGCATAAAAAACCTCCTTTAGATGAGTTTAGAAAAATTGATAACGCACTTGTATGATAAAAGTATTGTGTTGCGGAATACTACCAAACTCAGTATCCGCAGCGCCACGCGCTATTTGTAACAACGCTTTAAAATCTAACAACCCTGCTTTATAACGCATTTCTGGACTGAACACACAACTACCGTCTTGAGCATTACACAATAAATTGACTGAAGGTTGTAAAGTACCTGTATTTTTGCCCGCGCGTAAAAACAAATAATCTCGCATACTCCCTTGAGTCGTTAAGGTATCCAAATCCCAAAGCAAATTAGCTTGTGCTACCGCATTCAAAGAAGCTTGAGTATCGAAGAGTTGTCGATGGTATTGACTTAAAGCAGACCATTTTTGAAATTGTGAACGGCTCAAACCTCTTGTGTCATGTAACCATTCAAAAATCAGATTGGTTTGGCCTATCGTATATTGCCCACCTAACACACTATACAGAAAAAAACGTCCACTGTCTTCCCAAGGCGAAACATAAGGATAATCCGTATATAACATCGGATCAGAGTTTTCTTGTGTGACTTGGTGATAAGCCCGTGTTGTGCCTCGTTGTGCCAGTATATCCGCGTGAAGTTCCAATCCCTCACCAAAGACATTAGCCCAAGCGAAACCAAACGCGGGATCAGGTAGGCCCGCGACTACAGCAAAATCCGCATCTCCCCACAGTGTTTCATAACGAAAGACGACATCAGGCCGTTCACGAGGGTTCCGATTTTTATCAGAGTCAGTGATAGCAAAGCTCAATGTGCTATCTTCTTTAAACCATTGTAAAAAGAGCATATCACTGCCCAGTAATGCTCCCCAATGATCGTCTGGGTCTTGCCGCCGTACTTGGCCTTCCAAAAGACTGCTAGGACGCGCAATATAACCCGTACCTTGACGTATAATGCGTCGTCCTAAACTCACTTCCAAACCTAATTCTGTCCATTCATGGCCTAAATAAGCTTCGCGGAAACGACTATATTTTTTCTCCTCCCATTCGTTTCCTGTCACGTAACCTAGCCAAGATACCGTAGCGGTTTTCTCGTATTGCATCCCCAATTCCATACCCATACGGCCTTCAACTTTACCGAAACGCGCCGATTCTTTCAAAATATCAAACTGATTGGAACGTGAATCTTGCCATTTCATTTCCGTTTTAGGCTCTATTGACCATTCTAGCTGTGCGCTTGCTTTTGTCAGCCCAAAAACACCCACTAGGCTGACAAAACAAAGCCACTTTATCAGCAAAAATTGTTTCATAAGCGTGGTAAATAATTTTTTTGAAACCAGTAAGCCGGAAAGGTTTTGGGTTCAATGCGAGTGAACTGCATTTCACTCACTTCATTCGGTTTATGAGGCACTCTGAATTGCATCGTCTTTAACACCAAATAACCTGCCCTGTCTTCGTAGGCCACATAATCCACGTTTTTCATCAACTTACCGGAAGCCAGATAGTACTCAGCACGATAAGGCGTGTGATTATCTTGTCTGACCCAGATTTTGATTGTCGGATAGGTGGCAGCGCGTGAAAATGCTTTCAGTTCTAAAACCCAAGTGGCTACGCCACCAACGTTTTCGCTGCCCAATAATTGGGGCGTGTAATTACCCGAAAAAGGCAGATTAGCAATATCACCGTTTGAAGTGTTGCCAGTCAAACGTTGCAAAGGCGTGATACGGATTGCCCGCCGCGTATTGGGGAAATACATCCACATTCCTTCGTTTCGCATCAATAAATATTGCCCCCGCTCCTCTGGATTAAGAAACTTCACCAAAGAACGTTCTTTGCCCGTCACTCTGACTAAGTAACGTTTCACCGTTTTTTTACCCCATGATTTCGTGGTGGTAATATTCACCTCCACTTCCACACTATCCCACCCCAAGCGGTGTTTATCCACTTCCTCTAGTAAGTTTTGAGCATTAGGTGCGGCCGCAACGGCCCCTGTCAACAACACGTTCAACAAAACGATCCTGCCAGTCATGCCAAACCATTTATGAGCACGTCTCAGTTTTATCATAATTTCTCCTTTCAAATAATAGCCTAAAAAAAACACAGTTGGTACACCAAAATATTTTGAGATAGATTGTCAGAAAAATCATTTCAAAAATGGTGATCTTTTTAATCTCACGCAAAGGCGCAAAGGCGCAAAGGTGCCAAGTCATTATGCTTTGCGTCTTAGCGGCTTTGCGTGAGCAAATAGGTATACCCATAACAGAAAGAATATCAATAGCTTCTTCAATGATTGTTCTGATATTGGCCTATTTTTGACTATTTTTCAGATACATATTCATTTAAAATAATGTGGGTATAGGCTTGAAAAAATGGTTTTTTTTAAATTTCCTCTTTTTCATATAATGGCCCCTTATCTAGGCAATTTTTAATGGATTGTGCTAAATGATAAGCTAATAGAGGTGGCACTGCGTTACCAATTTGATAGAATTGATTGGTTTCAGTACCATAAAATTCAAACCAATCAGGAAAACTTTGTAATCTTGCCGCTTCTCGGACAACTAATCTGCGCCTTCTGCCATCAGGTAATTTAACTCTGTGCATATCACCGGTTGGTGCAGCGATATTTCGACAAGTTAAGGTTCTTGCCGGCTTATTGGGGTATAAGTCGCGTGGATTAATACATTGAGAAGCGGTTTCGTATTTTTTCACATAGTTATCCATTGAAGGGGTTAAAATTTTAGACTCATCAATGACTTGATACATTGAATCGCCAATAGCCTCTGCAACCGTGATTTTTTTTCTACTCGCTTCTGGAAAGGTAAATTGGCTACGATGCCCTACCACAAATAATCTTTCCCTGTTTTGCGGTACCCCATAATTGACGGCATTTAAAAGTTGATAATCAATAATGTAACCTAAGGCAATGAGTTCTGCCATGATTTGATCAAAATACCATTTATTGCTGTACAACATGCCCCTGACATTTTCAAACAAAAAGAGTTTAGGATTGTTTTTTTGGAGTACATTGAGGAAAATCGGAAAACCATCTCTATTATCTTTTTGTCCTTTTTGATGTCCACCAACACTAAATGGTTGACAAGGAGGGCCACCAATAATGATATCAGCCTCATCAGAAATAAAATCAATATTTGTCCCCAGTTTTTTGGTAACACACTCTCCTTGAAGATTTTGCGTATAGGTTTGAGCTACAGTACTCTCCATTTCAAAGCCTTGTGTCTTAAATCCCATGGCTTCAAATCCGAGCGATAAACCACCACAACCGGCAAACAAATCAATGATTTTGTCATTAAGATTGGTTTTTGGTTTTAATAGCTGATTAATGGTTTGCACATAATTCATATTTATTATTTATTTAAGCCGCTTTTATAGAAAAATACTCAAGCGAGATTGATAATGACCTTTTTTTGGGAATGCGCCCCAAATCAACAGTAGAAGATTCATTTAAGGTCATTCATTTTATTATATTTTTCAGTATATTCAAAACGCTCAAGATTTTGGATTTTCAATAATCTCGATTGGGCAATTCCTTGTTGTTGGCTTTGTGTGAAGCTTTCCCACTCAACGAGCCCAGTGCCCTTCATGAAAAGAGTGGGAAAATAAAAATGCGCCCGTGCTCCAAAAATCATTAACGATGTCGCAAAGCCCAACTAATATTTAAGCGTGAAGCATAGCGGGCCGGTATATAAGTTGCCAACATACAGGCGAAGGTAATTAACAACGGTATAACAATGAAATATTCACCCACTAAATGTAATTTAAAGGGATAACCGAAAGTCCCGCCGGGTGGCGGTGGCATGGGAATTTGTATTAAGTTGACGACTACTGCCACCAATAAAGTGGCTATGACACCAATGATAGCACCAAACAATCCTATTAAACCACCTTCTAATAAAAACCCCCACATCACCTTGACACGCGGTATGCCTACGGCCATTAAGGTGCCGACTTCTGGAATGCGTTCCATGACAGTCATCATTAAGGTATTAAAGGATGTGAGGATAACGACGATAATAATAATACTCCCTAAAAAACCGAAAATCGTCCAATACAAATTGACGACACTGTGATAAAAAGTGGCCTTTTCATACCAAGGTATCACGGTGAGATTGGGAAATTGGGTGCGTATTTGTGCGATTGAAATATCGGTTTGGCTGGTTTCACGCAAGACGACGATAAGACGAGAGATTTTATCTGTTTGTAATAAGTCTTGAGTAACGGGTAAGGTGAACATGACAAATCGTTCATTATATTCTGGCGTAAAATGGCGTACTAATCCGGCCACTTTGAAATCCATTCCATTTAAACCGCCGTAAACGGTTGTGGTTAAAATCGTCACCCAATCACCCGGTTTCACTTCTAGCTTAGCGGCTAAATTTTCAGCCAAGACAATATGAGGTTCTTGAGGTTCTTCCAGGCTCGCTTGATATAAACCTTTGCCAGCGATTAATGGCGCAAAGCTAGAGGCAAACGCCTCTTCTTTATCGGCTTCCACACCGCGCCCAACAAAAATTTCTGATTGTTCACCATTGCTGATAATACCTTGTAATTCCAAACGCGCCATACTGTAGCGCACTGTAGGCATGTCATTAATTTGTTTTTTAAGGGTGGGCACATTTTCTAATCCATACATCAAAGGATGTTCACCGCTGGCTTTTTGCAATGGGGCTGGGTTTTCGATTTGAATATGCCCTAAATCAGTCCGAATAGTGGTTTCCTGTAAACCATAAAAAGAATATTCCATAAAACCGGCCGCAACCAACACCGCCAAGGTTCCAAACGCTACGGTAGCTGTAGACAAAACGGAACGGCGTTTATTGCGCCACATATTTCTAAATGCAAAACGAAATAATGTCATCTTTGGATTTGCCCCTCTAACATAGCATAATTCTGGTCAAATTGATCCATCACCCTGGGATCATGTGTGGCAATTAAAAAAGCGCTGCCCTGTTGTTCATTCAACTTGTGCATCAATTGCATCACATCCTGTGCTGATTGGCTATCCAGATTAGCCGTCGGTTCATCAGCTAAAACCAGTTTTGGATGATTCACCATGGCTCTGGCTACGGCAACCCGTTGACATTGCCCACCCGACAAGGCGCGGGGATATTTATGAAGATGTTCGGCTAAACCCACTGCGGTAAGTAGTGCCTTTGCCCGCCGACGGCGTTCTGTTGCTGACACCTTACTATTATATAATAAGGGTAACTCCACATTTTCATAAGCCGTCAGAACAGAGATTAAATTAAAGTCCTGAAAAACGAGTCCCACGTTTTCACGACGAAATTTGTCCAAAACGGTCATTTTCTCAAAAGGCACCTTCTGCCCTTCAAATGAAATAGAGCCTTCATCAGGTACTTCTATGCACCCAATAATATTCAGTAATGTGGTTTTACCACAACCAGATGGGCCTGACAGTGCTGAAAAAGTGCCCGCTTGCAAACTCAATTCGATATGACGTAGAGCAACAAATTCTGTGACACCGTCATGGTAAGTTTTCGTCAAATCCTGTACTTGTAATAAGGTATTCATTGTAGAAAATATCAGATATGAATCAGCAATTAGAGACTTGGAAAAATCCACCTCATCGTTATACATCAGTTTTTAAATAGGCTTACGTTATTAAATTTTTCCTGATTCTAATGGATTTTGGGGAGGGCGAACGCCCTTTCAGATATGCTCCCTGACAACACCAAATCGTAAACCTGACAGGTTTTTTAAACCTGTCAGGTTTGGTTCAAAACTTTCTGTCGTTGAGCCGATGGTAAGCAATAGATTTCAGTGACTCAAAGAAAGTCTCTTTTTTAGAATCAATCAAGTAAGTTAAATTGACCCAGTATCCAGGCCCTTTCGATGTTGCCGCTTTATCTGTGAAAGGCCTTGCTTGTGTTCTTGATTTTAATTCGACGCAACAGAATAAAAAGCTGGCGTACATTTGGGCAACAAAATCTTCATTTTCAATATGCTTATTCCATTTTTTTTCTCCTTTTAGTCGAATCAACTCGAAAATTTCACATTGTCCTGAATAACTGTAATGCCGGTTCTGCCAATCAATTAAACCCGTTTGCAAATCAGAGTCACTTATTTTTTGATCGTTATAAAGAGTCATAATCTTCTACCCACTGTTTACGTGTTGTGATCGTTGGCACTTGTTTTGTTCTTTTAGCATAAGAAAGATAATGTTGGCGGATTTTTTTCGCATTATCAAGCGTTAATATTTGTTTGATGACAAGTAATAAAGCTTTTTCTAATACATCCTTTAGCGTGCCATTACCATCCATATCTTGTTGTAATTTTCGTTGGAATAACTCAGCATCTGTTGCAATGAGGCTAAACATATTAAGTAATCCAGACATCATTTGCAGAGCTTGCAAAGTGACTTGTTTCTGATTGTCATGTTCGGCATTATATTGAATACTTTGCAATGGGCCACGAAATTTGTGAGCAAACATAGCCATCATGTTTTCTAGCTCTTGTTTAGCTTTCGATTTTTTGCGCGCAAAAACTTGAACATCGAAGGCCTGGGCGAACACGTCAGTACGCCCCTACAGCCCCTGAATACTTGAAGGTTTAGGGACATAGCAACAAATAACTTACGCGATAGTCGTTTTGATACACCAAGTATCTATAGCTTTTAATACCAGTAAAACTCAAAACTGGCGTGAACAGTGACTCTTAAGGTTTATAGTTTTGTTACATACAAAAGTGTTCAAAATTTTATAGTTTTTTTGGGCAACTTATATAACTGATTGAAGCATGGCGCGATTTATCGCAGCCACCTTCAGATAAATAATTTCACAGACCAAACCTGACATGTTTTGAAAACATGTCAGGTTTTCAAACAAATAATGAAACAATGAAACCCTGAATTTTTGAACTCCTGAAAATCACCAAAAAACGGGGATTGCCGTTTTGAGACACTAAAAAATAATGTGAAGAATTAAACCTCAATCATTTGAACACATGCTTTAAGTTGGTATCCCAAATGGGTTAAAGACTCACTACGTTTTAGAGTGTCGTCATTAATTTCAATATATTCTGCAATCTTAGGTGCAAGCGCCTCTTTATATTGACTATTTTTATCCATTTTGTGTTTCTCTGGATGTAATACTTGATAAATCTCTTCAGAAAATTTTATCAAGTATTCTTTGACACCTTTGTCACTGCCTTGCTCAGGTTCCTCAATTGAGGCCGTATCGCCACTCGTGTATTTTGTGATCAAACGCCAGAATGTTTTATGTTGTCTAATCTTATCTCGGCATTCTCTTGAACATAAATTTTGTTTACAAGTCTTTGGCAAAGCATGATGGTTTTGGGCAAAATAGCAAAAAATACCAGTACAATCAATCAATAACCATGCTTCTAATTCATTAACCGCTTCAACTAAATGGACTCGCCCTTGAAATTCTTTTAATTTGACCACTTTTTCTATTTGGTTGATTAAAGAATTAGGTTCTTGTCTTCTGTTTGCTTGAGCTTGAGGCCCATCATGATCTATCACAAAAATAACACACAGATCCTCTTGAAGGTAATTTTTGATGGCATTTTTCAGTCCAGTTGAACCTTTTTTGGCAACTTGTCGATCCGGTTTACCTTTGATATTGATGGATATTTTAATACCAAAATGAGCCACTAACTTTTCTGATAATAACAAAACGGCTTTAGCATCATAATCGGATTCTGGGGTCCAAATTATTACACTTGGCAAAATCAGTTCTCCCTATAAAAGCGCACTATCAAAAATAGCACTTCCAATCCCAAAGTCTTTTACCCAACCACTTAGTGCCGTTCGATTGTTTTGTTTTTCTTCAAAATCAATGATTTGGGTGCCATAGCCTTTATGATTTTGAAGCAGTAAAACGCCTAAACTCTTGCCTAAATTCTCTTTCTCAAACGCATCAATAAATTGGGCACTATGAGTTGTCACAATCACTTGTGTTTTCAAGGCAAGTTCTTCAAGTAAGTTAGCCACTTCGGGCAAAGCGGCTGGATGAAGATTGCGTTCAGGTTCTTCAATAGCGATTAAGGGCGGTAATTCAGATTGATTGAGTAAAGTATAGTATGCCAATAAACGCAAAGTACCGTCGGAGGCTTTATCTAATGGAATCGGTTTTTCATAACCTTCAAGTAAACCTAATTCGTCCTCTTCATTTAGGCTTTTTAAACGAAATTGGGTAACAGATGAGGCAAGTGCTTGGCTGACAGCCTCAAATTTATCCGCGTTTTTTTCATGCCACGAAAATAATAAACGCTTTAAGACTGAGCCGTCATCATCCAATTGACTTGGGATGTCCAAGGTGGGGTTGACAAATAGCACGTTTTTACCACGCATCATTTCAGGCATAAAGTTAAAAAATGCCCAGTTTTTAATAAAGTCTGTCAATAGATTAGTTATTGGTTTAGTGCCATAATCACCAGCAGACGTTAAGGCTAATTTTTCAGATGAATAACTGAGAATAGGACTTTCCTTATTTTCATCTCTAATTTGTCCTTTACCGTCTTGAACCGAAATCACTTCAACATCATTTATGAGTAAGTTTTCTGTATAGATTGGCTTTTTAGAGCTGTTTTGTAATACAAGACGATAGATAACTGGCTTGTTATCTATTTCCAGTTGAATTTCAAAATCAATTTGACCATGAGGTTCACCAGCCCAAGTCCAGCCTTGAATGGTAGTACTCTCAGGTAAAGTCTCTCGGCGTTGTATCATTCGGTTTAATACCAAACAAGCTTTTAAAATATTGGACTTACCACTCGCATTAGCCCCCACTAAAACCGTTAAGGGTTTAAAGGGCAATGAAACCTCATGCAAACTCAGAAAATTGCGGAGATTCATTTGTTTAAGAAAGATATTTTTATCTGCCATTTAACCTCCGTTTTTTTTCATTCAAATCAGATGATTCTGTTATGTAAGAAAAAAGAATAAAAATAAGTAGTTGATTTTGTTAAATATTTTTTAATGTTCCGTTGTTCAGTTTTAGAGGTAAACAGGGGTAAAATGAGTGTTCAATTGTTCAATTTTAAAATATCAACTAGGGGCCAATGAGTGTTCAACCGTTCAATTTTATATGATTTTAATAGAAAAAGGAAAGAAATTGGATAATAAAGAAGTTTTAATT
>QNEL01000264.1 GCA_003645185.1 Candidatus Parabeggiatoa sp. nov. 3 | reverse complement strand
TAAACAGATATTTTAGCGCAAAGGGCAACCACAAGGGATTGCCCCTACATGGCATTGCGTAGGGGCAATCCCTTGTGGTTGCCCCATTTCAAAATACACGAAAATTTATGCTTCAGTACTTACAACTGGTGTTGAGAAGGCAGATAAATCACGAGCGCATTCTCATCACTTTTTGGCACTTTGTAACATAATACAAACTATTATTTTACAATATTGATATAAGTATCTAGCGCGGAGTCATCGGAATCTTGTGGGAACGTTGTGTCGGCCTGAACAACAATACTCCCTAGAAGTAGGGCAATCGTTAGGAAATGAAATGGTGGGCTGCAAAAAGACGCTACCCACCCTACGATGGTATGCCGATCTGCAAAGTACATTTATTTGTTCTGTACAAGGATTGAAATTACCATAAATGATTTTTCAAATCAAACTCAAATTGATTTAAACGCTAAAGACGCTAAAGACGCTATTTCGATAAATATTGCCGCCTTGCGTCGTTGTTTGCGTTATTTTGAAATTGTTTTAGCAAGAATGGCTTGCCCTGTTTCAGTTTTTGCTTGTAATGCTAAAAGTCGTCCTTGGGCATGGTGATGTAGTTGAATTTGTATGTCGGCGGTTGGTGTCATGTGTCCGCCTTTTTCTGGCCATTCAATTAAGCATACGATATCGTTTTCCAGATAGTCGCGTATGCCGAGATATTCTAGTTCTTCTGGATCGCCTAAACGATAGAAGTCGAAATGGTAAATCCTGCGGCCGTTGATTTGGTAGGGTTCTACCAGTGTGTAGGTGGGACTTTTGACGGTGCCGGTGTGTCCCAAGGCGCGTAAAAATCCTCTGACTAAGGTTGTTTTTCCGGCACCTAAATCGCCGTATAAGTGTAAAATGCTGCGACTGGAACAGGCGTGTGCTAGTTTGCTGCCAAAGCCTTCCATTGCGGCGGCTGTGGGTATGATCTGAGACATTATGCTTTTAATTCTGGGTTGGCGTAGTGACGTAACCAAGGTAATAAGTCGCTGGGTAATAAGCCGCGTTCACCGTCTCGTGCGGCTCTATCACCGGCTTTTCCGTGTAAACAGACACCGACATTGGCGGCTTCAGTGGTAGAGAGGCCTTGTGCCAGTAAACCGGCAATGACTCCGGTCAGTACGTCGCCCATGCCTCCACAAGCCATTCCGGGGTTGCCGGCTGTGCAGACACCCACTTGATTATTAGGATCGGCGATTAAAGTACCTGCGCCTTTCAGTATACAGACGTTACCAAAGCGTCGTTGTAAAGCTCGTACTGCGGCTACTCTATCAGCTTGAATTTCGGTGCTAGAGGTGTCCAGTAAACGAGCGGCTTCTCCAGGATGGGGCGTTAAGACGCTTTCAAAAAAACGAAAGGGGGTTTTAGCGAGCAAATTGAGTGCATCGGCATCTACCACGACGGGCTTTTGCTGGTTTTTGACGGCTTCTAACATAGCACGCGCCCAAATGGTTTTACCGAGTCCGGGCCCTATCGCTATGACGTTGGCCTTGTTTAATAAGGGTTCAAGTTGTTCGGCGGTTTCGATACCATGACTCATGATTTCTGGGCGTGTCAGATTGAGCAATGCGGCATGGCTACTGCGAGTGGCTATACTGAGGAGTCCGGCCCCTACTCGTGCTGCGGCTTCGGCTGCGAGACGTACAGCGCCCGTCATCCCGCTGTCTCCACCTATGACTAGGAGATGTCCAAAGCTGCCTTTATGGGCAATGCGTGAGCGTTTCGGTAAGGTGGTTTTTAAAATCTCATAATCCAGTCGGGTAACGGGGGTTTTGATCGATTTATAAATGGTTGAGGGGACTTGTAAATCGTTAAAATAGATTTTGCCGCAATAATCTGGCCCTGCGCCGGTGAACAAACCTTGTTTTAAACCTATAAAACTGACTGTGGCATCGGCACGTATCGCTACGCCTAAAACCGTACCGGTATCGGCATGTAATCCTGATGGAATATCTATAGATAATATAGGGCAAGTGCAACGGTTGAGAGATTCAATCGCTTCTCGCCAGCTGCCCGATATTTCACGATCAAGTCCGGTTCCAAAGAGTGCATCAATGACGACATCAACGATACTGAGTTTTTTGGCCGTAAATTCTTGTGCGATCAAACCGACTTCAGTCATGGCTTGATATGTTGTACGCGCATCGCCTTTTAACTTAGCGGTATCGCCTAGTTGTATAACGGTTATATCATAACCTGCTAAGTAGGCTAATCGTGCTAAGACGTAACCATCGCCACCGTTATTGCCTGTTCCACATAAGACTATAATACGACGTGCCTTAGGCCATCTGGATTTTAAAATACTAAAAGCGGCACAACCTGCACGTTCCATTAAACAGATACCTGGAATCCCCATTTCTTCAATGGCAATTCGGTCAAGTTCGCGTACTTGGCTGGCACGATATAAGGGTAGGGGGAGTACTTTTTTTTCCATTGTCTGATTCAGTTTTCAATTATTAGTTATCAGTTCCACTTAAGAAGTTGCGCGCAACTTCTCCGTGTGAAAATCAGTTCCACATTTAGCTTCGCGCACCGAAGGCTCACGCTTAAGTATAGCGAAGCGAAACTTAATTTTTTTGCGCGCAAAAAACGTTTGCGTGGAAATCAGTTATCAATTTTTTCTGTACTCATCCAAAATGTTGATGTTAAGACTGAAAGGGCGCATTTCTAAAAAAAGGGTCATTTGAGTTGTACTTACTTCGGCCCAATTTTCGTTCCAAATTTATTTTGCGCCCGATTTTCGTACAAAATTTATTTTCGCGAAGGCGGATTGAAGTAAAGTACTCTAGCGAGATTGATAATGTTTTACGCAAAAGTTTTTATCGCGAAAAAATTTTGCGTAAAACCCTTTTTTTGGGAATGCGCCCGACTGAAACGTTTTGATTTTTCAGTTCCCTATTTATAACTGATGAGTGTCTTGGGCCTATTTAATGATTAGGTATTTGAAGATTTTAAATATTTGAGTTATAAAAGAAAATTGCAAAACGCTAAAAATGGACTGGAGTGTGTGGTTTTTCAGTACCAAAATCAATCACTTATAAAGTTTTGTTTATAAAATAATGAGTTAATTCAACATATTAAATAGGCTATAAGAAATTCAATGTACTTAATTGATAACTGATTTCCACTTAAGACGTTTTTTGCGCGCAAAAAACTTTATTTAGCTTCGCTGACCTTCGGTTCACGCTTAAGTTTCGCTTCGCTATACTTAAGCGTGAGCCTTCGGTGCGCGAAGCTAAATGTGGAACTGATTTTCACACGGAGAAGTTTTGCGCGCAAAACTGTATTTCACTTAAGAAGTTTCGCGAAGCGAAACTTTTGCGTGAGCCTTCGGTGCGCGAAGCTAAATGTGAAACTGATAACTGATAACTGTTCACTGATAATTATTCACTGATAATTGAAACAGGTGTTTACGATAGTATTTAAGTTCTTCTATCGACTCGTAAATATCATTGATCGCTCGGTGTTTGGATTCTTTGTTAATTTCTGGTAGTTTAGGTACCCAACGCTTTGCGAGTTCCTTTAGGGTACTGACATCGATCTGACGATAGTGGAAATATTTTTCTAATAAAGGCATGTCGTGAAATAAAAATAGCCTATCTTGGCACACGCTGTTGCCACACATGGGCGAGGTATTGGGGGGAAGATGGTGTTGAAGAAATTCTAAGGTGAGACGTTCTGCGGTTGCGATGTTGATATCGCTTTCCCGCACTCGTTGTGTCAAGCCTGATTCCCCATGATGACTGGTGTTCCATTCGTCCATAGTCGCGAGTATTTCATCGCTTTGATGAATGGCTAACACTGGGCCTTCTTCAATTGTATTGAGGTTGACATCTGTTACAAGTGTCGCAATTTCTATGATAGTATTTTTGTGAGGATCGAGGCCAGTCATTTCTAAATCGATCCATATCAAATGAGTTGAGTTTTGTGGCATAACTTTAGTAATACCCATTCTGGATTGAAATCCATGTCACGCAAAATTCAAGATAAATCTTGGACTCCAAACTCAGTTGTAATGAAAGAATTGGTATAATGAATGATTAATAGCGTGAACAGAGGCTGTGATGGATTGCTTTATAATTGCATTGATTTGAGATAATTCAAATTCAACTTGGTTGAATAGTCATCTGCCCTGATGTAGACAATCGTTTTTATAGTTTATTCGATAATCGGTTGGTTTGAGATATAACGATATATCAAGCCTATCAAATCTATTGATAATTGATTTCGTCGCGAAAGTTGAGGCAAACAAAAACTGAGACAAAGAATTGATAATTGATTTCCACGCTCAAGTTTTTGCGCGCAAAAACTTGAGCGTGGAATTGATTTATACAAATGACCTTTTTCTTGATTTGAAAAAAATGCCATTTTAACTTGAATGTATTACAGAAAAGTAGTGTTTCTACTCATGAGAGATTTTTATGATGAATGAGATTGTTGTGATAAATGACTTAACGGTCATTTTTTTAATCTTTTTAATTTTAGGAGTGGGATTACAAATTTGGTTAGCGATGCGGCATAAAGCGCATGTGCGTACCCATCAAAATGCGGTTCCTAGCGCATTTGCGGAAAAAATATCGCTAGAGGATCACCAAAAAGCGGCTGATTACACATTAACCAAAACCCGTTTTGGGCAAAAGATGATGATCATTGAAGTCTTCATCTTGTTATTGTGGATATTCGCTGGGCTACTTGAGTTGCTTGATCAAGGATGGCGCGGTATTGGGTGGTCTGCATTATGGACGGGGGTTGCCGTGCTGATTAGTTTTGGCTTTTTGTCGGCCTTGATCGATTTACCCGCGAGTGTCTACAGCACTTTTCGTATTGAAGCACAATTCGGTTTTAACCGCACCACACCGAGGTTGTTTATCATTGATATGCTGAAATCAATGCTCTTGACGTTGATTATCGGTATTCCATTTGTCGCGCTGGTATTGTGGTTAATGGAACATGCTGGGGAATTTTGGTGGCTAAGCGTGTGGGGAGTCTGGATGGGTTTTAGTGTGTTGATGATGTGGGCTTATCCCACTTTCATTGCCCCCTTGTTTAATAAATTTAAACCCCTTGAAAATGAGGGATTAAAACAACGCATTGAGGCGTTATTACAACGTAATGGCTTTGCCAGTTCAGGCATTTTTGTGATGGATGGCTCGAAACGCAGCGGCCATGGTAATGCTTATTTTACCGGCCTTGGCAAAAATAAGCGTATTGTCTTTTATGATACTTTGTTGGATGACTTGAATAACGATGAAGTTGAGGCGGTATTAGCACATGAAATCGGCCACTTTAAACACAAACATATTCTTAAACGCATGGTGTGGGTGTCAATTGTGAGCCTTGGTGGCTTGGCACTTTTGGGGTTTTTGATGCAGCAAAACTGGTTTTACAACGGCTTAGGGGTTAGCACCCCTTCGACTTATATGGCTTTGTTATTATTTATGTTAGTCTTGCCCGCGTTTACCTTCTTTTTGTCTCCGATTTTCGCGTGGTTTTCGCGCAAGCAAGAGTTTGAAGCAGATGATTTTGCTGCTGTGCAAGCTAACCCTCTCGCGTTGATACAAGCTTTAGTTAAAATGTACAAAGAAAATGCCAGTACCTTGACACCTGACCCGTTATATTCAGCGTTTTACGATTCGCATCCCCCAGCGCCCGTGCGTATCACGCATTTATATAGTAAACTGAACGCTTCTACTTCATAAATTGGAGTTTTAATCATGAAGATGACACCTTATTTTTTGGGTAGTTTATTATTCGTAATTGCCAATTTGGCTCTGGCAGAAAATGCAACAGTCTCTCCCAATGTCAGTGAAATAGAAAACCTGACGGAAGAGGCTAAAAAGGGCGAATTGTTGCATAATGCGAAGTGTGTGGTTTGTCATTCTCACCTTGTTTACATTCGTGAAAATCGTAAAATTCACAACTACGATAGTTTAAAAATTCAGGTGGAACGTTGTACCGAATCGCTTGGAATAGAGTGGTGGCCTGATGATGATGAAATGCTGGCTGTGATTGCTTATTTGAATGAGAAATATTACAAATTTGAAAAACCAGCGGAGGAATAATGAATGCTGTGTTTTATTTAATAGCGCATCGCATTGATTGCCCTTTATCGACATGACATGACAGTTTGTAGGGGGCAATCCCTTGTGATTGCCCTTTATCGACATGAGCTGATGGTTTCAGCTAGGCAAAAAAAAAGCGCCGTTGAACGGCGCTATTTATTTAATGACTTTGCTCTTGTCTGCTTTCTAATTGAGCAGATTGGCTGGGGGAGGTATTATCAATCAAGTTATCAATTATCAGTTATCAACTCAATCAAATAGGCAACGTGTTCTTGTTGCCCACCACTCAGTTATCAATTATCAATTATCAATTATCAGTTATCAAAGTTATCAAAACCTTGATATTTTTTATGTCTACAGCTAATGAGTTCTATCTAAAAACTTTTTTAGCAATAGAAATAAAAATCGGTAGCGAGGATAGGATTTGAACCTACGACCTTCGGGTTATGAGCCCGACGAGCTGCCAGACTGCTCCACCTCGCATTAACAAGTGCGTATGATACACACTTAATTTAAACTTTGCAACCCCTGTTTTCAATTTATTTTTATTATAAGATTCGTTTTGTAAGAAAAAGTTGATTTGCCTGAGATTTAAATAGTTATTACATCAAGCCTTATCAACAAAAACGAACCCCTTGTACTGCAAAAGGGAACGGCATTATAGTTAATAAAAAAAAATATAGCAAGAAAAATTTCAAATTTTTTTGCTATCCGCCCTTTTTAATGGTTAATGGTTAATGGTTAATGGTTAGACTTCAAATGGTCAATTATTTCTTAACAAGTCAAAACTGACTTATGACGTGGCCCAGAAGCTTCAATCCCAAAACCCCTACGGGTTTAAACCCTCTTGTTATTATGGGTTAATATCAAAATATTTTACATTAACCATTAACCATTAACCATTAACCATTAACCATTAACCATTAACCACATTAAGCATTAATTATTAACCATTAACAATTAACCATTATTCCAATTGCTTTAAGGTTTTTTCTATTTCATCAGCCCGCTTGCGAGTCTCTTGTTCCAAGCAAGTGAAATTTTGGCTATTTGCTAAGGTAGAATGCCACTGACAATTCTCATCACGATATTTAATCCAAGCGCGTTGTGCATTGATGAATTTGCTCCTAATTTTATCTTCACTGTTAACATTTTCACCTTCACCGTTTTTCTTATCAAGCCCCGTTTCTTTCGTTAAGGCAATCACGATGAGGTTATACAGCTTTTGGAGGCGTTTATCCTGGATTTTATAGGCCTTCTCAACATCAATTGGCATTTCCATTGGCGTTACGGCTGTCTTCAGATTACCCTTCGATCCCTTGGTATCAGTTATTGGGGCTGCCCTTTTTATCATGGGGGCCGGCTCTGGCTCTGGGCTCACTTTCTCGTTTATCAAATGCCTATCCGATATCCAAATGATTTCTACCAATTTTGCCTGATTAAGGGCTTCAATCGGAGAAATAACGCCTTGTTTACTTGGCTCAAAAACATATTGGATACTGGGCATATTTTCAAAAGAACACACGGTTTGCCCACTTCGTTTTTTGATGCCAGCTTGACAATCAACGATTTCGCCCTCATTTTTAAATACCTTGGCATAACTTGTCCCTAATTTCGCATGAGCCGGCGCAATCGCTTTATCATCGAACACACGAATACGCGCAATTTTCATCAAAGCGTCGTCAGGATAAACTTTTAGAATGGATTGATTTTGTCGAAACAATTCAAAGTATTGCTTCACTTGTTCATCACCCGCTTGGGTTATTTGTGTAGTCGTTTTGAGTTCCACAGTACAACCAGGCAACGCCTCCAAAAGTGTCTTTTCATTAAAATCACTGTCTGAATTAAGCAAACCAACACTTTGTGGGGTTATCAAGAGCGTCTCTAGGCAGACTTGATTTATCAAATGGTTGGCACTAGAACCTTGTTTAACAAAGAAAAATATCACACCATCCCAATAGCTCAGCAATTGTTCATCTGTTTGAATAACAAATTTCCGATGTTTGCCAAGCCAACTATTGACTTGACAAGCCATACTCACCACAACAATTTCCTCATCCGTAATACCAAGACGGTGAGGATTGACTTGATAACCAATTAAAAAATAGCCTTCAGCATTTTCAGTCGTGATTTGGAAATCAAATTGTGGACACACTTTTTGATTTAAACCATCATGCAGTATGGCTTTATTCTGTTCAGTAAACTGAACAACCGATCCCAGCCACTTCTTTATTTCTGTTTCTGACATCGTGGGATTATTATCCACAATTTGATAGCCGATGATTTGCCAAGAGCCTGTGATGGGTAAGGATTGATTGTCTTGTGCCAAAGCACTTTGCCAATAAAATAAGCCTATCAAAACAATAATTGCACGCAAAAGTACAGCTTCGCGAGACTTTTGCGTGAATTTGAGATTTTTCTTCATAACTCAATTCTCTTCAAGTTATATATCGTTTATTCGATAATTTGTTACCCTTAGACATCATCAATCATCAAACCGTTAATCACTGATAACTGATATGGACAGGAGTTCAATTTATAGTGCATATTATATTAATTGCATGAGAGTAATAAACCAAACTATAATTGGAAATGGGTAATTTGTAATACCTATAAATTGAGAGATCGAATAGTAGAGACGCATTGCATGCGTCTCTTTAGTACAACCTAGTACCACACGTCGTTAATATATCGGATAATAATTGGGCCTGTGAAAATTGTTAATTGTTTTTCTTAGCGTAGTTTTTGCGCGCAAAAACTTGTTAAGTGAAAAACAATTTATATGAATAATCGGATTCATTTACGGCGCGTGGTACTAGTGCAGGAGAGCGAAAGTTTCAATACCATTGGAAAACCAGGGTTGCCCCTTTTGATGCTTGCTAAGTGGTATCAAGATTGGAGCGATCCTGCACTAGATTAAAAAAAAGCATTGATCCGAGATTGTTTTTCAACATTCGCCTCATTTATCCCTTTCCCATTCAATATATAAGTAGGTACGCATAAATCTTTTAACATTTTCTGTAGGGCTTGTTTTTGCTGTCCACCAGCCTTCGCAACGCTACAAAATGTTAATAAACTTTTGCGTACCTACTTAATTGAAATAAATCATTAACATGAATCTCATAGAATTAGAATACCTTGCCACTGAACTTGGCGCACGTTTACAACAACAAGGTTGGTACTTAGTGACGGCAGAATCCTGTACTGGCGGTTTATTAGCCGAAGCCGTCACGGCCATTGCTGGCAGTTCTGTTTGGTTTGACAGAGGATTTGTAACCTATTCCAATGCCGCTAAACAAGAAATATTAGGTGTGCATCATGAAACGCTGACAAAATATGGCGCGGTAAGTGAACAAACCGCATTAGAAATGGTTAAGGGAGCCCTAGCACACAGTCAAGCTCAAGTCGGCGTATCCATTACAGGTATTGCCGGCCCCAGTGGCGCTACCCCTAACAAACCCGTTGGCACGGTTTGGATTGCCTACGCTTTTCCAAACAATACCTACGCACAACACAATTATTTTACTGGAGATCGTACTGGTATTCGTAAACAAGCTGTGATAACCGCCTTGCAACGCTTATTGCAGGGCTTATAAAAGTGATTGTTGATCGTTGATCGTTGATCGTGAATCGTTTTTAATAACCTATTTGCTCAGTCAAGGAACGGCAAATAGCGAAGAAATGCGAAGAAATATCTTAATGACAATCAATCCTTAATTATAGACAATCCTTGTAGTTACTTATGTCAACACAAATTTGGGATGTTACCCAATCAAAAACACTTTACAATATTGAACACTGGAGTGAAGGTTATTTTGATATTAACCCACAAGGCGAAATCACTGTTTCTCCCATACCTAAACAACCGGGCATCAATCTCTACAAATTAGCACAAAGCTTCGCAGCTAACGGTTTATCTTTACCTGTACTGGTACGGTTTCCCAATATTCTGCATCATCGTGTAGAAACGCTATGTCAGGCCTTTGCAGAATCTATGCAACAAGAAAATTACTAGGCATGTTATACGGCCGTTTATCCCATCAAAGTCAATCAGCAACATCATGTTGTTAAAGGCATTCTCCAATCTGGACAAGGGCGGGTTGGCTTAGAAGCCGGTAGCAAATCAGAATTAATGGCCGTATTAGCACTGGCACCCGCCGACTTTGGTATCGTCATTTGTAATGGCTATAAAGATCGTGAATACATAAGTAGGTACGCAAAAGTTTATTAACATTTTGTAGAAGGCAGGTGGGCAGCAAAAACACGCTACCCACCATTTCACGCGTGAAATACAGAAAATACAGAAAATGTTAAAAGATTTATGCGTACCTACTTCTGTCAATTTTGACACCAGATTTTTGCGAAACACCTATCGTAAACGCTTACAAGCCGTCCCCTTGACAGTCGAAAAACGACAATCGTATTTACTTACGCGAATTAGATGCCGGATTAGTAGGCTATACTTACTTAGAAATGTCATAGATAAATCAAAGAACGCAAAACGCTTGAAAGTTTGTAGCCATCTAGGGTGGGCTTTGTTATTATCTGATTATAACGGATTTTGGGGAGGGCGAACACGCAGGTTCGCCCCTACAAGATGCGTAGGGGCGAACCTGCGTGTTCGCCCTTTCTTGCGACGTTCAAAGCCCCATTATTTCTAGGTGTCC
>QNEL01000263.1 GCA_003645185.1 Candidatus Parabeggiatoa sp. nov. 3 | reverse complement strand
GTGGTGCCGGTTTATATTCAGGAAAAGGTTCACCCGCAGGCGATTATTCAAGATATTAAGCGGTATGCTAAACAAGATAAACCGGCGACTTTTGATTTGTTTGGTAGTGATTTCAATGGACTTGATTTTGATCAATTGATTGAGTTTTATCAGCACCAGCAAAAGTGGCAGAACCGTATGATTTTAGGGGATTCCTTACAAGTCATGGCTTCGCTTGCTGAGAAGGAGGGGTTAAAGGGGCAAGTGCAGATGATTTATCTTGATCCGCCTTATGGGATTAAGTTTGGTAGCAATTGGCAAGTGAGTACTCGTAAGCGTGATGTGAAGGATGGCAAGGCGGAGGATATGACGAGACAACCGGAACAGATTAGGGCGTTTCGGGATACTTGGGCATTGGGGATTCATTCTTATTTGGCTTATTTGCGAGATAGGCTGGTGCTGGCTAGGGCATTGCTGACGGAATCGGGTAGCGTGTTTGTGCAGATTGGGGATGAGAATGTGCATTTGGTGCGGTGTTTGATGGATGAGGTTTTTGGGGTGGATTGTTTTGTGAGTCAAATTGCTTACACAACAACTGGTGGCTTTAGCGGAACAAAAACTCTGAGCCGAGTAGGAGATTACTTGATTTGGTATGCAAAAAATCTGGGTGCAATAAAATATCGGCAATTATATCAAGAAAAGGCATCGATTTTGGAGAGTGATAGTAGTAAATATGACCAAGTAGAATTGTTTAATGGCCTACGAAGAACAATTAGTAAAGAGGAACAATTATGTGAGACTTCTCTCCCTATCGATAGTAGAATATATCGGAAAGATAACATTGTAGGACAAGGCGCAACCGATGAAGACACACCTATAATATTTGAAGGTAAGACTTATCAACCTCCCAAGAACACTCATTGGAAAGCTCACTATCCGGCTGGAGTGGAAAGATTAATATTATCCAAACGTATTGAGGCTACCAGTAAGTCTTTAGCTTATATCCGCTTTTTTGATGATTTTCCAATACAGCCAATTAATAATATGTGGTTTGATGTTGGAGGAACCGTTCAGAGCCGTTCTGATCCTAAGATTTATGTTGTTCAAACAGGAACATCTATTATCCAACGCTGCATCCTAATGACAACCGATCCCGGCGATTTGGTACTTGATCCAACCTGCGGTTCTGGCACGACTGCCTACGTTGCTGAACAATGGGGCCGTCGTTGGATAACGTGCGATACGTCACGAGTTGCGTTATCCCTAGCCCGTACTCGTTTAATGACGGCTAAATTCCCTTTCTATCGACTCAAAGACTCAAAGGAGGGCATTGGTTTCGTCTATAAAACCGTTCCTCATGTCACCCTGAAAGCTATTGCTAACAATGAGGAAATAGATTCTATTCATGCTAAATGGCAAGCGCAACTTGAACCAATACAAACCCAGTTGAATGCGTTACTCAAACAAGATTGGGAAGAATGGGCAATACCGAGGGAAGTTGAAAAGGGGTGGACTAAAAAGGCTAAAGATTTATTGGCGCAATGGTGGGCCTTAAAACAGCAACTGCAAGAAGAGATTGATGAGTCTATTGCTAGACATTCAAGCACAGAAACCCTTTATGAACAACCACTTGAGGATAAAAAGCGGGTGCGAGTGACTGGCCCTTTTACTGTGGAAAGCCTTTCTCCTCATAGAATGCTTACCACCGATGCGAGTGTTGATGAAATCAAGGCGCAAATGTCGCCTCAAGTCAAAGCGGATTCTTTTGAAACCCTGATTTTGGATAACCTGAAACAGTCGGGCGTTGAAAACACGGTTAAAAATGAACGCTTAGTATTTGATCGCTTAGAACCTTATGCGGGTAATTTGATCCATGCAATCGGGGAATATACCGATAAGCAAGGTGAGTTGAAACAAGTCGCGGTTTTCATTGGGCCGGAACAGGGCACTGTTTCGCCACTGCATAACAAAGAAGCGACTAAAGAAGCGATTAAAGATTTCGATGTGCTTGTGATTTGTGGCTTTGCTTTTGATCCGCACGTTTCAGAAGAAGCTAAACATTATGGCAAAAAATTAGTCGTTTTATTGACGAAAATGAATCCCGATTTGACGATGGGTGAAGATTTGTTGAAGAAAACGGGCTGCGGTAATTTGTTCATGGTTTTTGGTGAACCCGATATTCAACCGGTTGATGCTGAAACGGGCAAACTTAAACCCTTGCCAAATGGGCAATATCAAATTGAAATCTTAGGCGTTGATATTTATGATCCGACTAAGGGGATTGTGAAATTCCATTCAACTGATGATATCGCGTGTTGGTTTATTGATACCGATTACGATGGTGAAAGTTTTTTCGTGAGGCATGTCTATTTTACGGGGGCTGGCGATCCGTATAAAAAGCTGAAAAGCGTCTTAAAAGCGGAAATAGATGAGGCTGCTTGGGCCGAAATCTACAGCACATTGAGTCGCCCTTTTGATAAACCGGTAACGGGCAAAATCGCGGTGAAAGTGATTAATCATTATGGGGATGAAGTGTTGAAGGTGTTTGGGGTATGAAGGCTTGGAAGTCTAATCATTAGATATTATACCGATTTAACACAACTTATTGATTTAATATTCCCATTTTGGGAAAAGCAATGAAATCAAAAATTTATTAATTAATATTCCCATTTTGGGAAAAGCAATGAAATCAAGCATTTATAATTGAATTGATATAATGTCTATTTGATTTATCAGAGACTGTCTGAATCAGACTCGTAGGTAGGGTGTTGATTGGGCGCTTTTTTTGATGAGCATTTTTAGCTCAGCTTTCCTTCGTTTCAGGTTGATTTGATGTCAATGTTATTTATAACGCAAGAGATGCAAGAGACGCTTCGATTTCGATTAACAGCGTTTTTAGCGAGTTTAATGTCGGCGAATAACGATGCCTACTTTGAATTAAGACGCAACCCAAAAACGGGTTAATATTGTCGGAACAATTCATGAGCCTGACGTTTTAGACTATGAATTAAAACACGATAAGGTGTATCGCGGTGAGTCATTTATTAATTGTTGAGGGCAAAAGCGATCAACCGTTTGTTGAAGCGTTGACAAAACATCTCAATTTTAGGGAAAATTTGAGCCAATTTTTATGAAATCCTTTAAATTACATGATTCACTTCAAAAAGAAGAATTTAGTATTGCTTATATTCATGCGATAGCAGCGGCGGCCGGTTTTGGGATTGAAAACCCTCGAATAGACGTTGATAGTGTTGATTTGGTGGTGAGGCAATATGGTGATAGTCAATCAGAAGATTATCCTTTTTATGATATGTTGAATGTGCAATTGAAATGTACGAATAGATCAGAGTTGATTAAAACGGATCATATTGCTTATCCACTCAAAATTAAAAATTATAATGATTTACGTCAAAAAACGATGACTCCTCGTATCTTGATAGTTTTGCATGTACCGGAAGATACACAAGATTGGTTGAAATGCTCTGAACAAGAATTAACATTACGTTATTCGGCGTATTGGCTTTCATTAAAAAATGAACCGGCTGTATCTATCACCGGAAAAAAATACCAAAAAGTGACAGTTCATGTCCCTCTAAAAAATAAAATGACTGTCAAAGCATTACAACGTATTATGCATTTGCTTGCCAAGGGGAAAAAGCCATGAAAGTAGATATTACCGATAGTGCCACTTTTGATGCTTTAAATCCGTCAAACATTGAAAACTATTTAATCCGTCGAGAATGGCGCGAAGTGAAACGCATTGATGGTGAAGCGGCTTTGTGGGTGAAATCGGCTCATGAAGTTGGAGAACACAGTAGAATACTGTTACCATTAGATTCTAATTTAGGCGATTTTGCGCTTAGTATGAGTCATGTCGTCAGTACCTTAGCTCAAGTTGAAAATCGTTCCCAATTGGAAGTCTTAGAAGATTTTGATACGTTGGCTATTGGGGATGTCATCAGAATTAAAGGGCAAGATATTTTTAATCGTAATGCTAGCACATTACCCTTTCTTGAAGGTATTATTTTAATTCAACAGGCAAAGGATTTAATTTTGGCTGGGGCAAGGGCCGTTGTAGAAAAAAAAGCCTTATTTGCTCATCGTCAACCAAGCGAAGTTTCAACTTATTTTAAAAAACTCAGACTTGGGCAAACTGAACGGGGTAGTTATGTTATGAAATTGATTTCACCCCTTTTACCACCGGAACAATTAACTATACCTAATTTGCTTAATGATGAGTTACCATTTGAGCGACGCGCTATACAGAGTCTAATGCAGGGATTAAACGCTTTGCAACAAGTCGCTTTAGATACGGAAAAAAAGGGGACTTTTTATTTTGAACGCTTTCAAGAAGTGGTATCAGAGGGCGTGAGTGCCAATTTATGTGAAGCGGTTGTTGGAGGAACAAGTGAAGATAATCTCGCTTATAAACCGTTAGCGGTCAATGTTTCTTGGTCTTCTGTTTATCCGACGATGAGTTCTATTTGTGATAATGTCTCATTTCAAGTCAACATTATGCCACATATTGCTAAAGCCGCTACTTTATTTCGGGAAAGAACGCCTGAAGAAGTCAAGTTAGCAGGCTATGTCATCAAGTTAGAACGGAATAAACAGCATGGTGTTGGGGTCATTACGGTTTCTGATAGAGCCTTGGATAATAAATATAAGGTCAAAATAGAATTGAATGCAAGCGATTATGAAATGGCAGTCGAAGCCCATCAAAATTGGTGGGAAATTTCATGTCAGGGGGAATTAATTAAAGAAGGCAATTATTACCGACTTTATAATCCGATAAACTTTATCGTCTCAAAAGAAGATTAAGCTTATGCCCAGAAAAATGTAAGCGAAAAAGATACTAATTTATAGCATAAAACACGCTGAGGAGTCTCGTACCAACATTAGCTTCGCTTACTTATATACACATTGTAGGGGTAATTTTTTGTGGTTACCCGTTCAGGCAATTTATTTTAATAGAGGGGCAACCGGATTGCCCTTAGATGAATTTGTGATTGAAATGTAGGGGCAATCTCTTGTGGTTGCCGTAGGGGCAATCCCTTGTGGTTGCCCTAGACAAATAGGAGGAAAATTGATTTATGGCATACAGTGATTTTACGCTCAAAAAAGTGAAATCGGATTTTGGCATCAAAACCGTTGAAAATAGTTCTGTTTTCTCTGAAATTGAGGAAGTTGATATCAGTGAGAGTCTGATAAAAACCTTACAACGGAATGTACCGTTAGCTTTAGCCATTAATACTGAAAAAGCCCGTTCAGAATTAATCATTATCAATATTTTGCTTGAGTTAAAGGAGAAACGCTCTGACAAAATTAGTTTGTTTTCTGGTATTGATTTTAATGTGGATAAGGAAAAAGGATTGAATGGGTTTTGTGATTACATCATCAGTGGCTCTTCAGAACAGTTATATTTAGATGTACCTGTCATTACCATTGTTGAGGCTAAGAATGAAAATATTAATGCGGGTATGGGGCAGTGTATAGCCGAAATGTATGCGGCTAAAATATTTAACGAGGCTGAGAATCAGAGTTTATCTTGTATCTATGGTGCCATTACAACTGGTAATGAATGGAAATTTATTAAATTGATGGAAAATATCGCTTATATTGATTTGCAATCCTATTATATGAGCGATATTAAAAAAGTGGTTGGCATTTTGATAAAAATGGCAGAACTAAAGGCTTAATTGTTTTTTCATGATGGAAATTAAAAAACTCCAAATCGAACATTTTACGCAATTCACAGATTTAAGGGTAGAATTAGCATGTGATGTTTTGGTATTTATTGGCAATAATGGTGCTGGGAAAACGTCGTTATTGCGGGCTGTGGCAACTCTTTTGAGTTGGCTCATTGCGAGGATTGGACGAGAGAAAGGCAGTGGTAGCCCTATTTTGGATTTGGATATTGAAAATGGTGCTGAGTTTAGCAAAATGAGCCTTGATGTTTGCGATTTATCAATAGCGGATAACCAAGCGTCTTTTCAGTGGACATTAGTCAAAAAACGTAGGGGTTTTAAGAATGAGCAGAGCAGTGATCTGAAAAAGCTCACTCTTCTCGCCAATTTATATAGTAACCGCTTGAGTCAAAATGAAAAGAGCAGTTTGCCGTTGCTGGTTTATTACCCCGTCGAGCGTGTGGTTTTAGATATTCCACTGAAGATTAAAAATCAAAATAGCTTTGATCAATTGGATGGTTATGATAATGCGCTCACGCAAATGGTGGATTTTCGTAGATTTTTTGAATGGTTCCGCGAATGCGAAGATGCCGAAAATGAAAGTAGCCGTGGCGCTATGCGACACATTCTAGAATCGCTTCAAAATAATCCCCAAGATGTGCAATTAAAGAAGAAACTCTTACAATTTCCATACAATAAGCCGTTAACGGCAGTGCGTAATGCCATCGCCACCTTTATGCCTGGTTTTTCTACATTACGGGTACAGCGTGAGCCTAGATTACAAATGATGGTGGAAAAGCATGGTAAAACCTTAGATGTGGCTCAACTTTCCCAAGGTGAAAAATCATTGATGGCCTTAGTGGGTGATATTGCACGTCGTTTAGCTACGCTGAATCCTGGCTTGGAAAATCCATTGCATGGCGATGGCATCGTACTGATTGATGAGATAGATCTACATTTGCATCCGCAATGGCAGCGCGGTATCATTCAACGTTTACGCGACACCTTTCCCAATTGTCAGTTTTTGCTGGCCACACACTCGCCACTCGTGATCAGTGATGCTAAAAATGTGCGAGGTTATGCCTTAGACAATGGGCAGTTAACGCAGCTAAAGGATTTATACGGTTTAGATTAAGGGCAACCACAAGGGATTGCCCCTACATGCCACCATCATTGGTAGGGGCAATCCTTGTGGTTGCCCCCTACGGCAAGTGGGCTTTGGGATTGTGGTATTGATTGATAAAAACAGACGAAGAGGGTGGGCTTTAAAAAGACGTTACCCACCCGACAAAAGAACGTTTTTAGGCTTAACTTAATGGCATTGCCGCTTACCCACCCTATAATGGTTTACTGACAACTGAAATAAAGGAGAGTTTTACATATGCCTCAACGTAATAATTGGCAAATCGGACGGGAAATGACGTATCCTTACGATGCGCCGCCACCCGCAAAACAAGTGGCCTATATTTTTGACATTAACAAATGTATTGAATGTCAAACGTGTACCATTGCTTGTAAAACTTGCTGGACAAGTGGCAAGGGACAAGAGTCTCTTTTTTGGAATAATGTCGAAACCAAGCCTTATGGTGGTTATCCCACGACTTGGGATTTGAAATTGCTGGAACGTCGTGGCCCTGCTAAGTGGGAAGGGAATGTCTTAAAAACAGACACGATTTTTGAAGGTAACAGTCCTTTAGATCCCCCTGATGGACATTTACCTGATACGATGGATTACTCTGCCCTCAATTTGGGTGAAGATGATCTTTCTGGTACGGTGGGCCAAGGTGAACATTTTGAAGGTATTCATCCTAAGTGGATGTTTTATCTCGCCCGTATCTGTAATCATTGCGATAATCCGGCCTGTGTAGCGGCCTGTCCGCGTCAAGCGGTTTATAAACGAGATGAAGATGGCATTGTGCTGATTGATCAGGAGCGATGCCGTGGTTATCAAGAATGTGTGAAGGCGTGCCCTTACAAAAAAACCTTTTTCAATATGATCAGCCGTACTAGCGAGAAATGTATTGGTTGTTTCCCGCGTGTTGAACAAGGCGAAGTGGCTTTATGTGTGGAATCTTGTATTGGCAAGATTCGTATGCACGGTTTTTTAAGCACGCAAAGCGAACCGCGTGAAGATAATCCTTTGGATTACATTGTCAAGATTCGCAAATTGGCTTTACCGCTGTATCCGCAGTTTGGCACTGGGCCGAATGTTTACTATATTCCGCCAATTCATGTGCCTAACGGTTTTCTTGAACAACTGTTTGGGCCGAATGTTGAAAGTACTAAAGCCTTGTACCACAGTGTGAAAGAGGATAAGCAATTATTAGGTGCGTTGCTCCTGTTTGGTGCCAGTACTCGAATCATCGAAAAGTTTCAAGTGGCTGGGGATGAAGTGATTGGTTGGGATGGGAAGGGAGAAGAAGTGGCCCGTGTGCCTTTTACCGAACCCCATTATGTGCGTGATAACTACGATAAACGGTATGATGTGTATCGTCACAATACTACCTAGCTTAGATGGTGGGCAACAAAAAACCGTTACCCACCCTACATTTAACCATCTTAAAAAGTTTTTAAGCTTAGATGGTGGGCAACAAAAACCCGTTACCCACCCTACATTTAGCCATCTTAAAAAGTTTTTAAGCTTAGATGGTGGGCAACAAAAACCCGTTACCCATCCTACATTTAGTATGGAGAAGAAAGTGATGATGATAAATTCAGGTAAAATGTGTCAAGCCAGTCTTGCCAGTTTATTTGTTTTGGCTACTAGCGGGGCCGTCGTAGAAGCGGCTGATATCAGCGTTGTACAGGTGAAGGGTCATTTACCTTCTGAACCGCTTGCGCCGGAATGGCAACAAGCCCCTGTTCAAGAAGTGGCCGTTATGCCACAACAGGTTACGCCACCTCAATTAGCTCAGGCTTCTATTGACAAAATCAGCGCACAGGCATTGACTGATGGTCAGTCTATTTCATGGCGTGTTTCTTGGCAGGATGCGGCTTCTGATGCGAATGTTGATGTGAGTCGTTTTCCCGATGCTGTGGCGCTTGAATTTCCGTTAGTGAGCGATGCTTCTCCTCTGATGGGGCATCGTGGTGGGGGTAAGGTACAAATCCTTTATTGGAAAGGCCTTTGGCAGAAGGATAAGGATGAAGGCTTCCAAGATGTGCAAGATGTTCATCCGAATGTTTGGTCTGATCTGTATTGGTTTGCAGAAGGAAAAGCGCCACACCGTGTTCCAGAGGATTTTAATAATCCTGTTTCACATCAATGGTTTATCGCGAAACAAGCGGGCAATCCAACGGCTGATTTCAATAAGATTCAGACGGCACAAGAGTTGGTAGCTGAAGGATGGGGCACACTCACGCCTCAGCAAGATTCGGTCACGACGGCAACAGGTGTCTGGAAAGAGGGCCGTTGGACGGTGGTATTTTCTCGTCCTCTCACCAGCGATGATCCCAATGATTATCAATTTAAGCCGGGTAAAGGCAAAATTGCTTTTGCCGTTTGGCAAGGCGGTGCGGGTAACAGAGGTGGACGTAAACATTGGTCTTTTTGGACAAATTATGCGATCAATACGCAGCAGTAAACCTGTTGATTTCACACCTGATAAGAACGACAAGGATTGTTTATAAGCAAGGATTGAAATGTTGGCGCGTTTTGTGGATGAGTGATAATTGGTAGGGGCAATCCCTTGTGGTTGCCCAGAAATTATTTATATGAACATCTATATCCTATCAAACTCAATCCCTGATCCGAACCTTGTTTATATTTAAACCTTGTCGTTGTTCTTTTGAAACTAAACAACCTAAACAACCATGACTCAAATGCCGCCTACCCCAACGCCTCCGCCACAGCCCATTAAATGGTTTCCTGATAGAAAACCGTCTTCCCCGCAAGCTTTTGAAACGTTTCAAGAACTAGATAATGTGACATTGCTCGCACAAGCTGATTTATTACTCCTGATAGCACAAATATTGGCCCACCCTTCGACTGACATACAGAGCTTGCTTGAACAGGAAGTGACTGATATTCAAGAACTTTTGCAGCATTCTGGCCTACCAGAGCGGGAGAATCTCGCTACGGTATTTCAAGATATCCGTCAACAAGCACAAACCCTCAATTTAGATATTTGGGTAGCTGAATATAACCGTTTGTTTGAAGGCAATGTTGCTTGTCCAATCAACGAATCTGGGTTTATACGACGCGATAAAGGCGCTATCTTAGCTGACATCGCCGGTTTTTATACTGCATTTGGTTTTGAATTGTCAAATGAAGCGAGCGAAAAGGCTGATCATCTTATCGGTGAACTTGAATTTATCGCCATGTTGCTCGTCTTATTAGCCCAAGTATCCGATCAAGAAATCAAACGCACGATACACGATGCTTTAGGGGCCTTCAGCTTTGATCATCTTGGAGAATGGCTGCCCACTTTTTGTGAACGACTCCCTGTAATCACGACATTGCCAATATACCAACAAATAGCTGCCTTACTGCATCAAACTTGGACAGGCATTCTTGCTGTCAATCACCTACCGATTCCTGAAAACGCGATTGAAAATCTGCCTGAAGAGGAAGTGGGCACACCTTACGAATGCGATATGGCTGAACGTTCGTAGCAAAAACGATTTTTCTGTATTTAGCTTCGCTGGCCTTCGGCTCACGCTAAAGTTTCGCTCCGCGAAACTTTAGCGTGAAATGGTGGGTAGCGTGTTTTTGCTGCCCACCACTGCCCACCACTTCAAAGGAAAGAGCAAGGGGCGCATTCCCAAAAAAAGGGGTTTACGCAAAAGTTTTTGCGCGCAAAAATTGGGGCAAAAAACATTATCATGCCATTGCAAAATAACAGGCATTCCAATCGTGCAGAAAGCAAAATAACAGGCATTCCAATCGTGCAGAAAACAAAATAAATTGGGAACGAAAATGGGGCCTAAGTACTGAACCATAAATTTTCAGGTATTTTAATTACTGATGTTACGCAGAGAACTTCAAGAGGGCAGACACGTAGGTCTGCCCCTACAGAGGGCAGACACGTAGGTCTGCCCCTACAGTGATATTGGTGTAAGGGCGAACCGGTGTGTTCGCCCAAGAGTCCACAGTAATATTGGGTGTAG
>QNEL01000262.1 GCA_003645185.1 Candidatus Parabeggiatoa sp. nov. 3 | reverse complement strand
CGCTCTGTAATTATTTATGATTAATGTGATTAAGTGTGATGAATCGTAGGGTGGGTAAGCGGGCGACACTGAATTCAATATCAAACCCAGATTTCACCGCCCGCTTGCCCACCATCGCTCTGTGATTATTTATGATTAATATAATGAACTGTGATGACGGCTATCAGAGAAAGCAGCGTTCAAAAGTATGTATATAGCCTTTTCTTTTTACGTGAAATACTTCAATGAGTAAGGGCAAGCTTAAACTATTGATTTTCATACATAACGGAATGCTTTAAAGGTGCTGCCTATTTTTATAGGAGAAACTAAAATGGTGGGCAAGCGGGCGGTGAAATCTGGGTATAAGATTTGAGTTCAATGCCGCCCGCTTACCCACCCTACGAGTGCTTGCTTTGTAATTTAACTCAAACAAAAAATGTTATAACAGCGCTAATATGAAAAGCAAACCAATCCCAATACCAATAAGCCCAGTTATCTTAGAAGCAATAGGCATGGTTTGATGGTGTCGCCAGAGATATTGTCCAAATAAATATAAACAACCAATTATTATAATGCTGATGCCAACACCAATTCCTTCACTCACATAACATAATTTAAGAAAAATAAAATTGCAAACGGTAAAATAAACCCATAACCCACTAAAACCATAAAAATTATGATTGCTTTAACCTGCGAACCATTTTCCGATTTTTTCGTGATTGGTTTTGCTTCTTTCTGTTCCGTTGTTTGATGTTTATACCAATCAATAAGCCCAGTTATCTTAGAAGCAAGAGACATGGTTTGACGGTGTCGCCAAAGAAATTGTCCAAATAAATATAAACAACCAATTATTATGATGCTGATGCCAACACCAATTCCTTCACTCACATAATTTAAGAAAAATAAAATTGCAAACGGTAAAATAAACCCATAACCCAATAAAACCATAAAAATTATGATTGCTTTAACCTCCGAACCATTTTCTGTTTTTTTCTGGCTTTGGTTTCGGTATTTCTGTTTCGTTGCTTGAGGTTTGTTCTTTTGTTCAGTCTGCTTGGCTTGATACTTTGTGACTTGTTGAGGGTTGTCAGTGGCTACCTTCTGTTTCGATACTTTTACCGTTTTCTTAGGCAACAAGGCCGTTAAATGGGTTAAGACGGTATCAATGTTAGGGCGTTCAGCCGGCTCACTTTCTACACAATCTTCGAGTAATTCATGCAATCCGGGGGCATCTGGTAAATATTTTTGCCGGATATTATCTTGAGGGCGCTTGCCACTGAATAAACGATATAAGGTTTTCCCTAAGGCAAAAACATCGCTTTTTTCAGTCACTTGGCTATAATGAAGATCACCCCGTTGTTCTGGGGGCGCGTAGTCAAAAGTGCCAAACACTTGTTGCGCTAGTTGAGTGTGGGGTTTGTGCGTTTGTGCCAATGCGGCGTGTTGTCTTAACGAGGTGGCGATTCTGGCTAAACCAAAGTCAATGATTTTGACGCTTAAACCCGAATCGCTGGCCTTCAGTAATACGTTGGCGGGTTTTAAGTCTAAATGCAGTATGTTCTGTTCATGGGCTTTTTGTAAACATTGCGCGATTTGAATGCCCACTTGTACGCCTGTGATGACATCCAGTTTGCCCTGTTGAGCTAACCACGCTTCGCCATCCATTGCGCCTTCGATAAATTCAGTGACGAAATACGCGCGTTCTTGTTTGGCGATATCCACATAGCCATAGCTCAGTGGTTGAGGCACAGAGTTTCCTGCAATTTTCGCCATCGCTAAGGGTTCGGCAAAAATCTTGTTCGGTTCGCCGCGTTGCGTTTCCCATAAGCATTTCACGACGACAAAGCATTCTTGTCCTAAGCATTCCGCTTCTAGGGTATTGTGGCACAGAAAGACGCAGCCCATACCGCCGGCTCCAAGTATACGTTGAATGGGATACTGATCAACATTATGTAAGACATATTGGGCCCGATCAAGGTGAATTGCTTTTTGTAAAGATTTCAAGGCCTTATCATAAAATTGGGGCCCGTTCCGTAAATAAATATGAAATAAATTCATATAGGCGCGGGCTTTATGATGCTTGTTTTGGGTGCGCTGGATAATGTCAAAAAATAAACCTTCTGCGGTTTTTAAATCACCTAATACTGAAGACAGACTCCCCACTTGTAGCGTGACTTGGGGATAATCCAAATAATGGGGTAGGTTTTTAAACTGGGCAATGGCTTGGCGCAACTTGACTTCAGTCGTACCACTATATTGCGTAAATTCATCCCTCGGTTTGATTTGGGCTGAGACTTCCAGACGCGCCGCTAATTTTTGAAGTTCATCAAAGAGAATTTGTTGTCCCTCTGATAACTTTTCCTGCCCGTCTAATAGCACGTCTACCTTATCATCAAGCTGTTCAATGCTGTATTGTAAATCGGGCAAGGCGGCAACAATCGTCTCCAGTTGGGTGCTGGCAAATACTGTCCATTGGCTAAATTGCTGTGAAAACTGGATAAAAGCCGTCTGTGTTGTTTGCCATTCGCTTTGGAGTTGTTGGAGACGCTGGGGGATTTCCGCTAAGCTTTGATTAATCGTCTGTTGATCTAATAGCAGGGTTTTTGAGTGTTCTCCGATTTGTGCAAATTCTGCCGGCGTTGCGGCTTGCAGTAAGCGTTGATTTTGGGTGGCTAATTGTTGTTCAATCGCCGTTAATTTCTGGGTAAAGAAAGCCTGTAATCGGGATTGTGCCTCTTGCACATTTTGGATTTCAGCTAACAAGCCTTGCTGACGCAGATTATCCAAAGTGGCTTTAAAGCGTTCATTGTCGCGTAATGCCTCGTTTAAGAAAAATAACAGCGCATGGCCTAATAAATTATGATAGGCTAAAAATTGTGCCAACGGCTCGCTTAACAAAGCCCGCGTTTCTGCGACTGATTGAAGATGCGCTATCACTAATTCAGACAAGGTAGCGATTTCAGAGTCATTGACTAAGGCCGCTAATTCGGCTTCGGTTAATTGAAATTGGGCGATTTGAAATAGGCTCTCTTGTTGCGCTGCCAAGGCTTGACAGTCTTGAATGGCTTGCTGGCGAAACTCGTCTAATGCGGGCCCTTGTAATCCTTGGGCCTGTGCAAACGGCTCCAAATAAAGGCCTACGATTTGGCTAGACAATTCCTGTTCTAGTTGGCTTTCCGTGATTTTCTGCCAGAAATTTTGCCAACTGTCATCCGAAGCCAGGCCGGCGGCAATGGCACTGAGGGCGTAAGCATAACTTTTTTGATAGGCTTGTGTGATTTCTTGTGCGCTCAAAACAAAATGTTCATTGAGCACATTGTAAACATCGCCCATGCCCAACGCTTGTAGTAATGGGCTATTCAAAACCGCGCTGACGGTTTTTTGAATCAATTGTGGGAGTGACATTATCAGTTATCAGTTATCAGTTATCAGTTTCACATTTCACGCGCTTTGTTTCGCTCCGCGAAACAAAGCGCGTGAAATACAGTTTTGCGCGCAAAACTTTTGCGTGAAAATCAGTTATCAAATTATGATTCAAATTGTATTTTTTCATAGTAGAGGCCGGTTTGCAACCGGCGAATCACGTTTTTATTAAGTACTGAACCATAAATTTTCAGGTATTTTAATAGAAGCAACAAGAAGAGGGCGGCACCGTTCCACATTTTCAAGCAAAAGTTTTTGCGTGAAATCTTGAAAATCAGTTTTCTATAATGCCTGTAGAGACGCTTTCGCGAAGCGTCTCGGCATCGCAATAAACTTAGAGACGCGAAGCATCGCGTCTCTACATACGATGAATTAGGTAAAACTGATAGGTGGATCGGGGCAACCACAAGGGATTGCCCTTTGCTGTAAAATACCGGTTTATTTGTGCTTCAGTGCTTAGAAGGCTGATTCTACTTGTGAGACTGAGCTACGCAGTTGTCTAAAAGCTCAAGTCAGGTGGTGGTGACTAACATGCTGCCAATTTTTGCTAAAACGGGCAGCTTTAAATGGATTTAGACTGACAAAAAAGCGCAAATTATAACTGATAACAGTCTATAAACATTTTTATACAGAAATGAAACTAAAAAATAGTCTTGTGTGGATGTAGTGAGGGATGGTGGGCAGCAAAAACACGCTACCCACCCTACAGAAAATGTTAAAAGATTTATGTGTCCCTACTTATCTAATGAAATTCATGATTTTCAAAGTACTTCAGCCAACACATCTCTAAACTCATTTCGGGTAAATAATGACTCTCAATCTGACGAAAAAGGAAGAATTGTTAAAAGATTTATGCGTACTTACAAGCAGTTTAGCAACCCCTTAGCGGCCACTTTAGCTTTTGATTATAGTACAATACTCTGAAATCTTATTGCTCAAAAAGCTGGGAAGTTCGTCCAAAGATAACTATACTTCGCATCAAAATAAATTGCGCTTTTTTTATTTAAGATAACAGCCTAAGTCTAAAAGCGAAAAGAATGGTGGTGGCTCAAAACAAATATATCCATTTCACTTTAGCATGAAATAGCATTTTCAATGTTTTTTTACAATAAGCAGTCGGGCTTGTGTGGCGGTTGGCAGTATACATATACTGTCTACCGTTATAATTTGCGCTTTTGCCCACTAGAAAATTTTGGGTATTTAGTCACCTTTAGGTGACTTTCGCTGTAAGACAACTTTTGAAAGCTGTTGGCTGTAAAAAAGCGCAATTTATTTTGATGCTAAGTATATATACTGTCTACCGTTATAATTTGCGCTTTTTATGTTAGTCACCACCACCTGACTTGAGCTTTTAGACAACGGCTGAAAGCTGTTGGCCGTTAGATGTCAAAAAGCGCAATTTATTTTGATGCTAAGTATATAAGTAATAATATTTATGACATAATTTTGTATTTTGTTTTGAGCCACCACCTAAGCTTTTAGAATCGAAAAGCGCAATTTATGACAGTGCTAAGTATATTCAGAAAGGATAAACCCTAAGACATGGGGGGGGTATCCTTTCTTATATCAAATCCCTGTAGTTATTTTATTGATTAATCCCATGAAATCATTTAAATTTAATTTTCAATTATCCGATCAAGACTTATTTGCCAAGTTAAAAACAACTTATCTTTTTGAAAATATCACTGAAGAGGTTTTAAACTCATTATCCCTTGATTTCACTCAAATTGTGTTATCAAAGGGAGAAACACTGATTCAACAGGGGGGCATGAGCAATGCGCTTTATATCGTTCTCAAAGGGCGCTTAAAAGCCACGCTTAAAGAAGGTGATAATGAACTTGTTTTAAGTGAAATCGGGGCAGGTGGGATTGTTGGCGAATTGCAAATGTTGATCGGTGGCAAGCACACCGCAAACGTCACTGCGATAAACGATACCCAATTGCTCAAATTATCTAAAACCGGTTTTGAAAAATGGGTAGAGCAATCCCCTGACGTGTTGCAAAAAATGGCTGATGTCATTACGCCGCGATTACGGCGTAGCCAGTTAATGGCTATTTTGCCAAACTATTTTGGGGCTTCTGACGAAACAATACGCAGAGAGATTGAAGCCCAACTTGAATGGGTTCACCTTCAACGCGGTGAAGCTTTATTTCGACAGTTCGAGGCCGGAGATAGCTTATATATAGTTGTCAGTGGTCGTCTACAAGTCGTCATTGAACACGGGGAAACTAACGAGCAAGTTATCGGTGAGATATCCCAAGGTGAAAGCGTTGGCGAAATGGCGCTTTTTGCTGGACAAAACCGGACTGCCAGCGTTTATGCACTCCGCGACTGCGATTTAGTGAAGTTATCTCAATCGGCCTTTGAACAGATTATCAAGCAAAATCCGCGGGTGATGATGGAAATCACTCAAAATATCATCAATCGCCTACAAAAACGCTTTAAAACATCGGCTGTACAAAGTACGGCAATCAATATCGCCATTATCCCATTGCATTCAGAAGTGCCCATTACGGATTTTTGTTCTCGCCTGATTTCAGCCCTATCGGCCTTTGATTCCACGCTGCATTTGAATCGTGAACGCTTGGATAACTTGATGGGCTTAACAGGGGCCGCTCAACTTTCCCCTAACCAACCTCAAAGCATCAGATTAGTCACCTGGTTGGATGAACAAGCAACGAAACATCGTTTTATCCTCTACCAAGCTGATCTGCCAGTAACCACTTGGACAAAATGGTGTCTGAGGCGAGCGGATCAGATTATCTTGGTAGCCGATGCCACCGCCAATGCTAAGCAGGAAGAGATCAAAGCCGCATTGCAGCATGCAGAAAGTCTAACCACCGATGTCAGTAAGCGTTTGATTTTATTACATCCTAATGGTGATCAATTGCCTTCTAACACTCAGCAATGGTTGTCGATGTGGCCCGTTAAAAATCACCACCATATTCGTAGGAATACAGAAGCCGACTTTCAACGTTTAGCCCGTTTTTTGAGTGGGCGTGCCATTGGTTTAGTTTTCAGCGGCGGTGGTGCGCGTGGTTTGGCACATTTTGGCGTTTATTTGGCACTGAAGGAAGCTGGCATACCCATTGATATGATTGGTGGAACCAGTATGGGGGGCATTGTTGCTGCCCAATGTGCTGCCGATTATGATACAAAAAAATTTTTGAAACTCAATAAACAAGCCGCATTTAATAAACCATTTAAAAAATACACGCTGCCTATTTTCTCATTAGTTGATGGAAAACGATTTGAGAATAGTTTGAAAATGGGATTTGGAGAGATACAAATGGAAGATTTATGGACACCTTTCTTTTGTGTTTCCAGTAATCTCACTACTTCTGAACTGGTGGTTCACAAACAAGGTTGTGTCTGGAAAGCCCTCAGAGCCAGTGCAGCTATTCCGGGTATGCTTGAACCGGTTGTCAAGAACGGCCATTTACTCGTCGATGGCGGTGTCGTTAACAACCTGCCTGGCGATATCATGCGACAATTCTGCAATAAAGTGATCGTTGTTGATGTCAGCCGCGATACGCATTTGAGTATGCATAAGAATGATGAGAAAATGCCATCGCCTTGGGCAGTATTTTGGAGTCGACTCTTGCCCTATAAAAAGACGATTCGTGTTCCCACACTCTTTAATCTATTAATGGGCGTAACGGCCCTCAGTAGTAATCAAAGAAGCAATCGGGTTAAAGCGGATGCCGATTTTTGCCTTTCCCCCCCGTTGATCAGTTCGGGTTACTGGCATTTGAGGCCGTAGAAGAACTTGTCAAAGTGGGATACGAATATACAAAGAAGGAGATTGAAAACGGGAATCTGAACGAATTGAATTGAATTTATTTTGCATCGGTATGGAGTGCAAAATTTATTTTGCTTCGGTATGATTGGAGTGCAAAATTTATTTTGCATCGTGCATTTTTAGCGTTTTGCAAATTTCAGAACCATTTTTTCAAAGGAAATCACATGTCAAGCATTCAACGTGCGCTGATTAGCGTATCCGATAAATCCGGTATAGTGCCCTTTGCACAAGCTTTAATTGAACAAGATGTCGAGATTTTATCCACAGGGGGTACGGCTAAATTACTGGCAGAAAAGGGCATCGCTGTCAAGGAAGTGTCTGATTATACAGGCTTTCCAGAAATGATGGCTGGGCGAGTGAAAACCTTGCACCCCAAAATTCATGGTGGATTGCTCGGTAGGCGTGGCATTGATGAAGCTGTGATGAACGATCAAGGGATTGCTCCCATTGATTTACTGGTGGTTAATTTATATCCATTTGAACAAACCATTGCTAAACCCGATTGTGATTTAGCCACGGCGATTGAAAATATCGACATTGGCGGCCCCGCGATGTTGCGTTCAGCTGCCAAAAATCATGCCGCTGTCACGGTAGTTGTGGATACGACAGATTACGATACCGTGTTAGCAGAAATGGCTGCCAATAATGGGGCCGTGACAGAAGCAACACGCTTTGCCTTAGCACGTAAAGTCTTTGCCCACACTGCGGGTTATGACAGTGCGATATCCAATTATTTAGGGCAAATCGAAAGCGGCGATTCTGAATTTCCGCCCACCCTTTCCCTGCAATTTCAAAAAAGACAGGCCATGCGTTATGGCGAAAATCCGCATCAACAGGCCGCTTTCTATGCCGAATCGGATCCCCAATCCGTCAGTGTTGCAACCGCAACACAATTACAAGGCAAAGCCTTATCTTATAATAATGTCGCTGACACCGATGCCGCGTTAGAATGTGCCAAATCTTATGATGAACCCGTTTGCGTGATTGTGAAACATGCCAACCCTTGCGGCGTGGCGATTGGGGAAAATATTTTAACGGCCTACAATCGTGCATTTAAAACTGATCCGACTTCTGCTTTTGGGGGGATTATTGCCTTCAATCGTACTTTGGATGGCGAAACGGCAAAAGCGATTACTGATCGTCAATTTGTTGAAGTGATTATTGCCCCGACAGTTGCTGAAGAGGCTAAACCGATTTTAGCGAAGAAAAACAATGTGCGCGTTTTGGTTTGTGGCGAATGGGAAAATAATGCGGATAGCAAAGGGAAGTTAGCAAGCCATTTAGATTTTAAACGAGTCAATGGCGGCTTGTTAGTGCAGGAACGTGATTTAGGTACTAAAACGGCGGCCGATTTAGAAATCAAAACACAGCGGCAACCCACAAAAACAGAATTACAGAATTTATTATTTGCTTGGAAAGTCGTCAAATTTGTCAAATCCAATGCCATTGTTTATTGCAAAGACGGCATGACAATCGGCGTTGGCGCGGGGCAAATGAGTCGCGTGTATAGTGCTAAAATTGCCGCCCTCAAGGCAGCTGATGAAGGGCTAGAAATCAAAGGTTCCGTAATGGCATCAGATGCCTTTTTCCCCTTTCGGGATAGCATTGATGCAGCGGCCGAAGCCGGTATAAGCGCGATCATTCAACCAGGCGGCTCAATACGCGATAAAGAAGTCATAGCCGCCGCAAATGAACATGGTATAACAATGGTTTTCACCAAAATGCGTCATTTTAGACATTAAGCATTTCGTGATCTTGTACAACAGATGATTTCGCTCATGAGTACAACGAATTGACTTTAGATAAACGAATGGGTTTCTTCTATTAAACCTGACAGGTTTTGAAAACCTGTCAGGTTTGCTTGACAAGTTTCGGAAGTTAATTAAACCTGACAGGTTTTGAAAACCTGTCAGGTTTGGTAATTCGTTTATCTTCCAGTAATTAGTTGTACTAATACTATTGTAGCACTACCCGATTTCCGAACTCATGGCTACTAAACGTCTTAAAATTCCGCCTACTAAAAGTACTTTACTGGTTCTAAAACGCAAAGTGGCTTTTTTAGAATTAGGCTGTTCGCTGCTAGAACGCAAAAAAGAACTGCTAACCCGCTTAGTTTATGAGCGTCTCAAGCAATACCGTGCGCTTCGCACGGATGCCAAAGCGGCTTTAGAAACAGCCTATTATTGGCTAGGCATTACGCATACCCGTATGGGCAGCCGCTCATTACAACAAGCGGCCTTAGGTTTAAACCCCCCACTTGAAGTCAAAATATTGCCACGCAGTAGTATTGGCGTACAATATCCCGCTATTACGGCAGATCGTTTACCACTACAACCAGTAGGCTTACTGGGAACTGATAGCAGTTTTGATGAAACGCGCCGTTATTTAGCTGATATGGTTGTTTTATTGGCGCGTCTAGGTGAAGCAGAAACCGCCTTATGGCGTTTATTGGAAGAGCAACGCAAAACGCAAAAGCGCGTCAATGCGCTCAAATATAACGTCATTCCAAGATATCATACAACAATTCATTTTATTAGATCGACATTGGAAGAAGAAGATCGTAATACCTTATTCCAAATCAAAGTATTAAGAGAACGTTTGCATCAGTGAACAAATTTTCCAACCCGTTTTGATTCTAACGGATTTTGTTGATATTTAAGTAGGTACGCCTAAATCTTTTAACGTTTTCTGTAGGGTGGGTAGCGTGTTTTTGCTGCCCACCAGCCTTCTACTTAATATGTACGACTATCAAAGAGAATTTTTAGAATTTGCCATTGCTGAAAATGTCTTACGTTTTGGCAATTTCACCTTAAAATCTGGGCGACAAAGCCCGTATTTTTTTAACGTCGGTTTATTTAATACGGGCCAAGCCCTCTCCCAGTTAGGGCGTTTTTACGCCAGAGCAATACAACGTTCAGGAATAGACTTCGATGTATTATTTGGCCCCGCTTACAAAGGTATTCCGCTTGTAACAGCCGCAGCGATTGCTTTAGCCGATCATCATCATCGTCATATTCCTTATTGTTTCAACCGCAAAGAAGTGAAAGATCATGGTGAAGGTGGCAACATTGTCGGCGCGCCATTAACGGGTAAAGCTTTAATCATTGATGATGTGATCAGTGCCGGAACAGCAATACGCGAAGCGGTGCAAATTATCCAAGCGGAAGGGGCCCAATTAGCCGGCGTTATCGTCGCCTTAAATCGTCAAGAAAAAGGAAAAACGGCATTATCTGCCATTGAAGAAGTGAAACAAACTTATGGTGTTCCAGTTATCAATATTGTGAGTTTAGATGATTTAGTCAGTTATCTTGAACAACAACCTGATAAACAGGAAACCTTAACTGCAATTCAAGCTTACCGTGAACAATATGGAACGTGAATGGGGCAAGAGTTTGCCCCTCTTACCCCCTCAATGCCACCTTCGCCTTCGCCTAAAAACGTGTCGGGTGGGTAACGTGTTTTTAAAGCCCACCATCTTTGTCTGATATAAACGAATAATAATGTATTTCACGCTAAAGTTTCGCGAAGCGAAACAAAGCGCGTGAAATGGTGGGTAACGTCTTTTTGTTGCCCACCATCTGATATAAACGAATAATAATGTAT
>QNEL01000261.1 GCA_003645185.1 Candidatus Parabeggiatoa sp. nov. 3 | reverse complement strand
TATTTTACAACCAAGGGCAACCACAAGGGATTGCCCCTACGGGCGGTTCGTAGGGGCAATCCCTTGTGGTTGCCCCCTTTCTGTTTTTTTAAATATACCTGAAAATTTATGGTTCAGTACTTAGCACGGTAACAAATTGAACTTTTTCATGAGGATGGTCGGCTTTAAAAACACGTTTCGCGCCAAAAGTTTTGCGCGCAAAACTTTTTTTGCTACCCCACCCTACATCAAAGTTGTGTTATAACCATGTGCAGTATACTTTGGAAAATAAAGCTTACAAAGCTTCATCAAATTTGTTATATAATTATTTCGGTTTGATTGTTCAAGGAAAGCTCAAGCGAGGTTATCTCATTGTAGAGACGCGATGCCTCGCGTCTCTCGTTTTTTGCAGATTTGCGTCTCTCGTTTTTTGCATAGACGCGAAGCATCGCGTCTCTACTGGTTGCTTTTTGAGTTTTATTTAGGTTAAAATTTATGGTTCAGTACTTAGTTCTTAAAGGAGAACACCATGAAATTCCCTTATGGGATTTGCGATTTTGAAAAAATTATCACCAACGGTTATTTTTACGTGGATCGTACTGATAAGATTTCACTGATTGAAGAAACGGGAGAGTATCCGCTTTTCTTGCGCCCCCGTCGTTTTGGCAAAAGCTTAGTGCTTTCCATGCTCGAAAACTATTACGATGTCGCAAAAGCTAAACAATTTGAACGCTTGTTTGGACATCTCGCGATTGGAAAAAATCCCACCCCCAAGCATAATCAGTATTTTGTAATGAACTGGGATTTTTCGGCAGTTGATTCAAGTGGCAGTGCCGAGGATATTCGGCAACGGCTGAATAATCATATTAATGGTTGCATTGAACATTTTACAGTCCGTTATAGAGATTTTTTGGAGTATGATATTCAACTCTATCCCACCGATGCCATACGTTCTTTACAATCGCTACTTGCTGCCCTCCAAAGTACATCCTATAAACTATATTTGTTGATTGACGAATATGATAATTTTGCCAATGAAGTCATGATGGCAGGAAAATCAAATAGTCGAGACAGATATGAAACATTGATTCAGGGAGAAGGCGCATTAAAAGCTTTATTCAAAGCCGTTAAAACAGGAACCAAAGGATTGGGGATTGATCGTATCTTCATTACCGGCGTTTCACCAGTCGTGATGAGCGATATCAGCAGTGGTTTTAATATCGCTGAAGATATTTCTTTGCAAGCTGAATTTAATGATCTCTGTGGTTTTCATGAGTCGGAAATTACAGAGTCATTGCTTCAAATTACCAAGAAATGTAATCTGTCATCTGAAAAGAGGCTTGAAGCATTAACCGTTATGAAAATTTTCTATGATGGTTACTGCTTCAGCTATGAAACCAATGATTTGGTTTATAATCCCACATTAACCCTTTACTTTATGAAAACATTTCAGCGTACTTGTCAGTATCCCCACAAGATATTGGACAGTAATCTGGCAATGGATAAAGGGAAAATTACCTACATTTCTCAATTACCCCATGGGAAGAAAATCATTATAAACGCTTTAAATGATAATCATCCTGTCGTTATTTCAGAATTGTCAGACAATTTTGGCATACACGAGATGTTGACTGGTACTAAAGATACCCCCTTTATGGCTTCACTATTGTATTATTTTGGCGTGTTGACTTTTGGCGGATACACCTTAAATGGGGAACTCATTCTTAGGATACCTAATTTAGTGATGCGTAAACTGTATCTTGAACTGCTCCAAGAATTACTTTTGCCCGAATGGACAATAAAAGATAAAGCCATGCGTATAGTTCAACAGTTTTATCAAACTGGCGATTTGCAGCCGTTATGCCAATTTATGGTGGAAACCTATTTCAAGGTATTCAGTAATCGGGATTATAATTGGACAAATGAACTCACCATCAAAACCGCTTTTTTGACGTTGTTGTTCAACGATACTTTTTATATCATGGACTCGGAAACCGAAGTGGGCAGGAGATATACTGACTTAACCATGATAGTTCGCTTTGATATGCGCCGCTATCAATTATTGGATTTTCTGATAGAGTTCAAATATGTGAAGTTCAAAGAAATCGGTTTAAGTGCTGAACAAGTCAAACAACTGAGCGATGACGAACTTGAGGCTTCCGAAATCGTCAAAGACAAGTTAACAGAATCCGAAAGCCAATTGAAGAGTTATCGGCAAACGCTGCAATCCCGTTATGGCAATCAATTGCGCTTGCATTGTTATAGTGTCGTTGCTGTGGGTTATGAGCGGTTAATTACTCGTAAGTACAACGAATTTGGAGATTCAACTTAAAAAATATAAACGCGCTTAGACGCTAAAGACGCTAAAGACGCTATTTGTCATGAGAAATCGTTGCGTCTCTTGCGCCTCTTGCGCCTCTTGCGTTATAAATAAGTTTAGCGATTTTTGATGATAAAAAGATTAATCAATGTTAATCATGATAATCAGTTTAAGCAGCGTTCTATCCCTAAATCACAGCGCATCATCTCAGATGTGTTAAAACAGTTAGTCAGCAAAAATCCGCTTCAAAAAATCCTGCAATGTTTTCCAAGAATCCTCATCGGCGGTTTTATCATAAGCCACGGGTATGCCAAATCGTTTCGCAAACTGATCTGCCTCGGGATTGGTAAAGCTGTGTTGAACACCAGGGTAGCCAACAAATTCCAAATCAACTTTGGCATTTTCCATTTCTTGCTTGAAATCCTTCACTTGCTCAGGCGACACAAATTGATCCGCTTCGCCATGCACAACGAGTAGTTTGGCTTTCACAATGCCTTGCTTGGCAGGTGTCTTCGTTGCCAGACTGCCATGAAAACTGGCGACACCGTCTAAGTCTACACCAGCACGCGCCATTGCGAGTACAATACCGCCACCAAAACAGTAACCCATTGCGGCAATTTTGTCAGTGTCAACAGTGTGCTGTGTTTTCAGAAATGTTTGGGCTGCCATAAAACGGGCTTCTGCAACGGCCATATTGTTGATGACTGCCATCATAAATTTCTTCGCTTCGTTGGGATGTCCTGTGTTTTTGCCATCACCGTACATGTCGATAGCAAGGGCGGTATAGCCTAATTCGGCTAACATGCGGGCGCGTTTACGCGCATATTCATTGTGTCCCCACCATTCATGAACCACCAATACGCCTGGGCGTTTGCCTTTGATATCCGTGTCGTAGGCGAGGTAGCCTTTTAAGGTTACGCCATTTGCGCTATAGTCTACCGGTTCGCCTTTGATGGCGGCATAAGCCGGTAAGCCTGTAAAAAGCAGTAGTATGAGTAAACTGGGTAATAATTGTTTCATGCTTGATAGCCTTTTGAGTTGTGGATTAAAAAATAAATGGCGCTAAAGCGCCTACTACAAACAGGTTATTAAAATGAGTGAAAATTGAACAATCAGTGTTCCTCATTAGAAATTAGAAATTGCTCATTTTCAATCATTCACTTGGCATAAATACCAAGCCGTGTTAATTTTATTCCTTTTAATTGGGATAATAAAGTAGGGACACCTAAATCTTACCCCCTATACGTTTTTTTTAAACTGATTGAATATAAAAATAAAATCGCTAGTACAACGGATTAGCGGAATAAACGGATTAGTTTATAGGTAGCATTGAATCAATCCGTTTATTTCGCTAATCCGTTGTACTATTCAATTAATAACGAGAAAAATAACGACAATGGATATCAAATCAGCATTAAAAGCCGTCACTGAAAATCGCGATTTAACAATGGATGAAATGTCAGAAGTTATGCGAAGTATTATGACAGGCGAGACAACCCCAGCACAAATCGGTGGTTTTTTGATTGGGATGCGTATGAAGGGTGAAACGGTAGAAGAAATTGCGGCAGCCGCACAAATCATGCGTGAACTCGTCACGCCAGTGTCATTTGATAGTCAATATGTTGTGGATATCGTCGGTACTGGCGGTGATGGCATGAAGACGTTTAATATTTCCACGGCCAGTGCGCTTGTCGTTGCGGCGGCCGGTGGAAAAGTGGCGAAACATGGCAATCGCTCTGTATCCAGTCAATCTGGTAGTGCTGATGCCTTAGAAGCCTTGGGCGTGAACATTAATCTCAAACCTGAGCAAGTCGCTGAATGTGTTAATCAAATTGGTATTGGTTTTATGTTTGCCCCCTTGCATCATAGCGCCATGAAACACGCTATTGGGCCACGCCGTGAAATGGGAGTACGTACACTCTTTAATTTGTTAGGCCCTTTAACGAATCCAGCTAATGCGCTCAATCAAGTCATTGGTGTTTTTAGTAAAACGTGGGTAGAACCGGTTGCACAGGTGTTAAAACGTTTGGGTAGTGAGCATGTTTTGGTTGTCCACTCAGAAGATGGCTTGGATGAAATCAGTCTCTCGGCACCGACTTATGTTGCTGAGTTAAACAACGGCGTTATCACAACTTATACGCTTCTCCCTGAGGAATTGGGTTTTAATCGTGCGGCTTTAAGCGATATACAAGTCAATTCCGTTGTTGATAGCGTTGCGATGGTGCGCGGCGTATTAGATAATCAAAACACGCCCGCGAGAGATATTGTCGCACTTAATGCGGGAGCGGCCATTTATGCAGCGGGTTTAACCAAAAGTCTTGCAGAGGGCATCACACAAGCACAAACCGTTTTGAGCCAAGGTGCTGTCCGCGATAAACTGACGGCCTGGGTGAATTTAAGCCAAAGTTTTTAACGCTAAATATCCCCATTTTCAAAGGGGGGTTAAACCCATTTTGCATTTTTCAAATCGAAATAGGCATTAAAAGTTGTCATTTACACAGTGGGTAGTCGTCAATAGCGAATAACATTCTAACTAATTGTGATTGATATGAGGAGTGATGGGTAAGGGGTTAGGCAGTTTGATCAGACTTAAGGGGGGCAAATTTTTAATTTATAAAACAAAAAACGAATTGTGGGATAATCACTTTATAATAACCTATTATTCTAATTCATGAGTCAATTCTCAATAATCACATCAATTCTCAAAATATTGCTATTCTTAATATTTAGGGGAATGGTGGGCAACAATCTTTACCCACCCTACAAATTGGGATAATGTTATTTTTTGGATATGCCTTATGTCGTCAACAGGGATAGCGTTATTTTGTTATGATGTCGTTCATTTTTCATTTTTTATGGGCAGATACACAGATTCGACGGATGTTTTATTTTTCCATAGCGCATGTGATTGATATCAATACTCACTGATCTGAAAAATGATGTCGTTAATCAAAGCAATGTGACGTTTATGGAGAATGAGGAACATTTATTTAACAAAACTGGGTTTTTTATGATAATTTTCACGCCTATCCTAATCAGTCGAACAAAAATCGTTAGAAACTTGATTTGAGACATTTGAAGTTTTTCAACTCAAGACTGATCTGATATAACAAGAAACTATTAGATTAAGATTAAGAATAGAAGCACAGTTACAAAACACTGATCACTGAAATATAGGTAAACAGTAATGAGCCGTACACCCAACATGCTAAAAAATTTATTCAAACGAAAAACAGCGTTAAGCCAAACCCCTGATATTTTAAAAAAGATTATCGAGCAGAAGGTTTCAGAAATTGAAGCACACTCTAAAAGTATTTCTTTGCGTAGTCTCGGCCACATGGTTGCTAACTGTCCTCCAACGCGTGGATTTGTCGAAGCGATAAATGCACGACTGCAATTACAACAACCAGCCGTTATAGCCGAGATCAAAAAAGCATCGCCTAGCCGAGGCGTGTTGCGGCCTGATTTTGATCCAGTTGCCATAGCAAAAAGTTATGAAGAAAATGATGCCGCCTGTTTGTCCATCCTCACCGATAGAACGTTTTTTCAAGGTGCTGATGAGTATCTGTCGCAAGTCCATGAAACCTGTCAGCTGCCTATTTTGCGTAAGGATTTTATTATTGATGCTTATCAAATTTATGAATCCCGCGCTATCGGAGCGGACTGTATTTTGCTTATAGTGGCCGCATTAGACGATACACAGCTGCGTGATTTATCCGATTTGGCAAATCATTTGGGTATGGATGTGCTTGTTGAAGTGCATACCTGCGAAGAATTAGAACGGGCACTGTCATTGAATACGCGCTTGATAGGTATCAATAACCGTAACTTGCGGACTTTTACCACACAGGTTAAAACCACTTTGGAATTATTACCCTTGATTCCTAAAAAATTTATTGTGGTGAGTGAAAGTGGTATTCATACGCATCAAGATGTGAAATTATTGCGTAGGGCGGGTGTGCATACCTTTTTAATCGGTGAAGCTTTTATGAAAGCAAATGATCCTGGGGTTGCTTTGTGTCGTTTATTTAACTAATTGAAAGTATTGAGTTTTATCAGGATTGATATAGGTTACTTTTTATGTCTCAACTACTCGTTGTCCTTAAACGTCATACATTACGGTGGTTGCTCAGCTTAGCTATATTGTTATTTTTTATACTGCATACCACTGGGAACGTTGAATGGCGTTTTCTTAACGCTTTAGAACATCAAGCCTACGATGCCAGGCTAAATTTCACGATGCATAATACGGTAGATTCTCGTATTGTGATTGTTGATATTGATGAACAAAGTTTGAGTGAAATAGGCCGTTGGCCTTGGAATCGTTCAGTTATGGCGCGTCTTATTGAACAATTATTCGATACCTATCAGATTGATGTGCTTGGGATGGATGTCGTGTTTGTCGAACCGGATGACAGTTCTGGATTGAAAAAATTACAAGCCCTCGCAGAAGGCCCCTTAAAAGACGAACCCGCGTTTTTAAATCGACTCAAAACGCTCGAAACCAAACTGGATTATGATGCTTTATTAGCGCAAAGCATGCAGAATCGTCGAATCGTATTAGGTTATGCTTTTACCACGGCTTCTGAAGAGCAGTCAGATATAGAAGCCGGCAAGCTACCTCCTCCTACCTTTTCTCACGAAGACGTACAAGCTTATAACTTGAGTTATTTAGCGGGTAAAGGTTTTGCAGCGAATTTACCCCAATTTCAGGATAATGCCATTGCAGCAGGCCATTTTAATGTTGATCCAGATATGGATGGTATCGTGCGACGTGTACCCATGCTTTATGCTTATAAAGGAGCATTATATGAATCACTCTCACTGGCCGTCACACGGGTAGCCTTAGGGGTTCAAGACATTGAATTGAGTTTCTACTCACAAGATGGACAAGCTCACTTAGAAAACTTGATTGTTGGCAATCGAACGATTCCGGTTGATGAGGTTTTTCAAACCTTAGTGTCATATCGAGGATCGCGGCGCAGTTTTCCTTACGTGTCAGCGACAGATGTATTGCATGGCCGTATTAAAGACCCTAACCTTTTGAAAAATAATATTATTTTATTAGGCACCTCAGCGCAAGGTTTGCAAGATTTACGGGCTACGCCAGTGGAAAGTATCTTCCCTGGGGTAGAAATTCATGCCAATATGATTTCAGGCATGTTAGACAATAATCTGATGTCTCAACTGTCTTCAGAAAATAAGCTAGAAACGCTGCTATTAATTTTTATTGGCATCGTGATGATTAGTTTACTCCCCTTATTCAGTCCTTTGACGGCTACAATCTGCACTTTAGGGCTATCAGGATTAGTGATTTGGATTAATATGATCGTTTGGCATGACCAATATGTTGTTTTACCTTTAGCAACGACGCTCTTATTAATCTTAACGCAGTTCCTCTTCAACATGTCTTATGGGTATTTTCTGGAATCAACGAACAAACGGCATTTAACGAATTTGTTTGGACAATACGTGCCACCAGAATTGGTTGATGAGATGAGTAAAAATCTGGGAGGAAAACAATATCAATTTTCTATGGAAGGCGAAAGTCGGAAAATGACCGTCTTATTTTCAGATGTGCGTGGTTTTACCAGTCTTTCAGAAGGTATTGAACCTAAAGAATTATCTCAATTAATGAACGAATATCTCACACCCATGACGCGCATCATTCACGAACATCGCGGTACCATTGATAAATATATGGGTGATGCCATCATGGCATTTTGGGGAGCCCCTTTAATTGATCAAAAACATGCGCGTCATGCGCTTGATGCGGCTATGGAAATGCTAAAGCATTTAGAAACATTGCAGCAAGCCTTTAAGGCAAAAGGGTGGCCGGCAATCAAAATTGGCATTGGCATCAATACCGGTGTAATGAGTGTCGGCAACATGGGATCACAATTTCGTATGGCCTACACGGTATTAGGTGATGCCGTGAATTTAGGCTCACGCTTAGAAGGCGCGACTAAACAATATGGGGTACAATTGATTGTGAGTGAAGCAACCCGATATGCAGTGCCGGAATACCTTTATCGCGAATTAGATCGCGTCAGAGTGAAAGGAAAAGATCAACCCGTCATCATTTTTGAACCACTTGGTTTACGTGAAACGAAGGCTGATGATATTTTGGGAGAAGTGGCTCATTATGAACAGGCCCTTGGACATTATCGTCACCAACGCTGGGAAGTGGCAAAAGAAGAATTGGCAAAACTACAAGAAAAATACTCAAATTGTCAGTTATACCAGCTTTATACAGAACGTGTAGAACACTTTATCAAAAATCCTCCCGGTGAGGATTGGGATGGTGTTTATACTTTTACCACCAAATAAGCAAAAGGGCGATAACTTCGGTTCGCCCCTCTTACCACCTATCAAGTTTGCAATATAGGCTCAAAAATACACCTATTTACAGTTGTATATGATATGATAATATCATTAAAAATAATAAACTTATTCTCTGTGGTACTCTGTGGTACTCTGTGTCCTCTGTGTTGAAAAAAAGTATCAAACCAAACTGATATATCTGAACCAAGAATAGGAGAAATCGCATCATGCCCTACTTACAAATCCAAACCAATCTGGAGATTAAACCAGAACAACACGCAACCTTATTGGCCAATGCCTCACAAACGGTGGCCCAAATTTTAGGTAAACCCGAAAGTTATGTCATGGTAGCCCTACAAGCGAATACACCAATGGTATTTGCCGGAACCGAGCAACCCACCGCTTTTTTAGAACTCAAAAGCATCCGTTTACCGACAGCCAATACAACAGAACTATCACAAAAACTGTGTTCATTCATTGAAGACAGCCTGAAGATTCCCAAAGATCGGATATACATTGAATTTATCAACGCAGAAGCCTCCTTATGGGGTTGGAATGAGCGGACTTTTTAAGTAATGGAAGGGCAATGCAATCACAAGGGATTGCCCTAGTTTGGGAAACGAGGCACTGGAAGCCATTTTCCAGCGCGGGGATAACAACCATACTTTTCGAGTCTTTTCTATTTTTGTGCTTCAGGAAGCTGCCGTTTTGCTTCAAGATCAAAGTGCAGCTTTTTTGGAAAGCCGCCCCCAAAACCAAAGATTCCAGTAGGTTTCTTTTCGATTGTTTTCATTTCCGATTCATAGCCCCGCTTTTGAACTTGTATCGTAAGTGTCGTTCGTTTATTGACATCCTTGACAGTATAATTAATTGGGGTTTTCCCAATATAATATTCTTCATATTCTAAAACAAGAATTGATACGGAGGCTTTTGACGGTGTTGATGTTATTTTAATTTGTGGTGTGGCACACCCCGTGCCAACCATAGCCAATCCCATCATTGGTATCCACCAAAAAAGCTGTTTCATGTAACCTCCTTCTCACAGAAAATGACTGTTGGTATTAAAAAATTGTGATAGTATTTCATACATTCATATACTAACCACTCAGTAAATACAAGGCCTCGTCAAAGTTGAGACTAATTGTTTGATTTGTAATGTTTTTATGTGAAATTGTGGGTGGTACAACCTCAAAATTCACAACTAACTGTTTTGGTAGTGCCCCAATGGGTAGTGGTCGTAATTTCAAAAGTCTTACGGGGCCAGTTTGGAATTTTTTTTACCACTACTTTGTGGGGCACTACCACTGTTTTTTGATATAATACTCAATACCGCAGTTTTTTAGAGTTGATTTTTATGAATCTAAACAAATCGGCACTGGGGTCGTTGAGTGGAAAAGCTTCAAAGGGGTTTAAAAATTGTTAATTGTTTTTCTTAGCATAGTTTTTGCGCGCAAAAACTACGCTAAGAAATTAGACTTGCCCCTAAATAAACGTAAGTCATTGAAAATACTAAATATAACGAGCTTAAAAATCAAGGACTTAGCTTATTAAGGGACAAGTCTATTGTTAATTATTAATTATTAATGAGAAACACTTTAATAAATTGTGTGTGTTAATGACAAACACATCAATAGACATTATACCGATTAAATTTCGCGCCAAAAGTTTTGCGCGCAAAACTTTTGGCGCGAATTGATTTCATTAATTTTCTAAAAATAGAAATTGTAATAAAATCAATAAGTTGTGTGAAATCGGTATAAACTATAATAACTTTTTTTGCTCCCGTTTTTATTGTAAATATTTAGCCAAAAAATGGATTTGAATCAATCCCATTCTTTTACCCTTTTACCCTTTTACCCAGTACCATGTCTAATATTTGACCATTGAAGTCTAACAATTAACAATTAGCAATTAATAATTGTATTTATTAAACTAAGCCCCCTATGTCACCAATCGGGACTCGTCTTCAAAGCACAAGCCTTGAGATTTTCACCTCACACGGCTTCTCTCCCAACTATTATTTTTTTTTGACCATAATTCTACAGCCTTTGTAATAATCTTTCTAAGTGTCGATTTGACACCATTTCATCTAAGTCCGAACCCCGCGTCGATGGTATTGGTTTGTTTAGTTAGTATTATCATTCTTAGTTGACAGTGTACACGTCGGCATATATCAAGCATTACACTTAAT
>QNEL01000260.1 GCA_003645185.1 Candidatus Parabeggiatoa sp. nov. 3 | reverse complement strand
ACTAAATAAAGGGCAATTAAAATAACGGGGATTATCGCTAGTAAACAGGCATAGCTGGGTAAGGCTAATAAGGGGGCAATACCGAAAAAACCGGCTATGATGAATGCTGTTGGAGATAATTTTCGACCTGTGCGGTTAGAAATTTCTGCCCCAGCCAAAACAGTCGTTTTGCCAAATGAAACTCACTCGCGCTACCCGTGAGTACTTTGAACAGCATGGATAACTAATTGAATTTATTGGTTTTAACGAACAGCAATTCTAACCGCACAGGTAGATAAATTTGGAACGCTTCGCGAAAATAAATTTGGAACGCTTCGCGAAAATAAATTTTGTTTGAAAATCGGGCCTTCAAGATTTATCTTGATGACTTTTAGAAATGCGCCCTATTCAATATAGAATTTATCTATATGAGATGTGGCTATTCACATTCAACCCTGAAAGAAAGGGTTGAGGGCCTTTTTTAATATCGGTGGGCAACCAAAACACGTTACCAAACCCCTACAAAACCAACTGGGATAATTTTTGGATAGGCTGAATGGGGGGCAACAAAAACCAGTTACCCACCCTACAAGACTGAAATAACAAATAGCAAAGCTTATGTAGCTGAAGTTGGCTGGATAAAGTGAAGCGTATTCGCTACTTTTTGACGTTGTTCTAATTTTCTGTCTATCAGATTTTTAAGCGCAATCAGTAGCCCTAAGCCGAAAAACGCGCCGGGAGGTAGGATGGCTAATAAAAAACCTGGGTAGTCTTCAATGACGGTGATGGTGAGGCCTTGTGCAATTTCTCCAAATAAAACATCGGCTTGCGAAAATAATGTGCCATATCCTAATAGTTCGCGTAGGCCGCCGAGCAAGACTAGGGCGATGGTGAATCCGATGCCCATCATGAGGCCGTCTAATAGGGCCTTATCGACGGGGTGTTTTGAGGCAAAGGCTTCGGCCCGCCCTATGACGGAACAGTTGGTGACAATGAGGGGGATAAAAATCCCAAGGGCTAGGTATAAGTCGTAGTAAAATGCTTTGATGATCATTTCAACAGCGGTGACAAATGAGGCGATGACTAATACAAATACGGGTATACGGATTTCATTGGGTACGATGTTGCGAATGAGTGAGACTGTGATATTGGAGGAGATTAATATCAATGTGGTGGCTATGCCTAAGCCTAATCCGTTGATGAGTGTGCCTGTGACGGCTAATAGGGGACAAAGTCCCAGTAATTGAACAAAACCGGGGTTATTGTGCCATAACCCTTCACGAATGATTTGTGTGTAATGTGTCATAAGTAACTACAAGAATTGTATATGAAGGAATTTTAGAAACAGTAAGGGGCGCATTTATAAAGGGTTATTATCAATCTCGCTTGAGTTGTACTTACAATTTATTTTGCTTCTTTGTTATGGGCGCATTCCCAAATAAATTTGCTACTCCATTCGCCCCGACGCAAAATAAATTTTGCACTCCATTCGCCCAGACGCAAAATAAATTTTGCACTCCATTCGCCCAGACGCAAAATAAATTTTGCACTCCATTCGCCCAGACGCAAAATTTATTTTGCACTCCATTCGCCCAGACGCAAAATTTATTTTGCTGTTCTTGGAGTGCAAAATTTATTTTGCTTCTGCCTGATTGATAATGACCCTTTTTTTGGGAATGCGCCCAACAGTAACGATAAGGATTGTAAAAAAGGATATACAATCCTTGTCATTTATATTTCAACAGAATGTGTGGGTAATAATACTGTAAACACTGCGCCTGGTGATTCTTGATTGTTTTCGGCTTTAACCTGTCCACCATGATATCCGGTTATGAGGCGTACCATATAGAGGCCTAATCCTAAATGGGGTTCTTTGGTGCTAGTCTGGGTGCGTAAGGATACCATAGATTCAAAAAGACGTTCTTGCATGTCTGTGGGCAATGTTTTACCCCGATTGATTACTTTTAAATAGGCTATTTTGTCTTCTTGAAATAATTGGATTTGAATGGGGTATCCTGATTCTGAAAAGTCTACTGCGTTGGAAACCAGTTTATCTAGCATTTGTGCAATCAGATCGGGCGCTCCTTTTAAAGTGATTGGGGTTTGAGACAAGTGTGCTTGAAAATCTTGTTTGGGATAGGCTAAGTGATATCCTTCTAGGCAACTGCTTACCAATTGTATTAAGTCAAATGGCTCTCTGTCGGCGTTTTGCAAGGCTTGTTCAAGACGTGTGGCTTCGCTTAAGCGGGTAATTATGGTATTGAGGCGATTAATCCCGTCTTTGGCACGTTCAATGTAAATATGCGATTCGCTGGAAACCCCTTCTTGTTCAATTTCGATCTCTAGATTTTCTAAGGATGAGCGCACGACGGCAATAGGGGTTCGCAATTCGTGGGATAAGCGACTCGCCATGCCTTCTAAGTAGGTATTATATTGTTTGAGTTTTTTTAAAATGGCCGAAAAACTGCGCGATAAATCGCCTATTTCGTCTTGGGTTTGTATGCCAATTTGCGTGACTGTGACGCGCCCATTGATATCTATCGCGGTTTCTGCTTGATTGCGTAATGAGCGCAATCGCACGGATAAGTGCGTGGCAAAAACAAGTAAGAGCATGGTGACAATTGAAAAGACAATCAAGGTTTTATTAAATAAATTCGCAATGGCTTGACGTTGCACGGTTTGAATACTGTTACTGGTTTCTTCTAGCACGACTGCGCCAATCACTTGGCCCTTAAGCCAGACAGGATGCGCTGCGGAAACAATGACGGTTTGTTTATCCAAAGTGGCATGCCAACGGATTTCAGCTTGTCCATTTAGTGCGCTATCAATTTCTTGGCCTTCCAGACGTGATGTCCGCACACTATCTATTTTAATTTCTTCAGAGGTAGGAGAAAGTAGTAAACGATATAAGGCATTGAGTGGATGATTTGGAAATTCGCGTTTTAATTTTCCGCTTTTTGCCAATACACGCAGTTGCTTATCTAATACCCAGATGCGACGCCCCGGCATTTCACCTAAAGAACGGATAATGCGTTCGATTTCTGGAGAAGGAATAAAGACTTTTCCTACGGTTGCGAGATTTTGTATTGGAGATGTGCCAATTAAGGTTTTGATTTCTCGTTTTTGGGTGTTATCAACATCTGCTATCGCAAAGCCGAGTCTATCGCCAATTTTTGAAAGTGGAATGCGTAGTTCAAGTATATAACCTTTTGCGGTTTCTCGCCAAGCCCCTTGAATACGATTTTCTGTTTGTGCCTGATAAGAATAGGTGCCTTGGTTTGAGATTTTAACTTTATAGGCACTCACCCAACCTGGTACTTGAGGTGTCATGACATAGCGATAAAATTGTTGATTAGGTTCTTGCATGACGATTTGCAAGTGATCGCTACGATCTAGGCGTGAATTTGATGTATCACGGTATACAATTTTCTCATCGCGCACGATAAAGAGTGCGTATAAATGATTGCGATATTTGCCTAATAGATGTTGGAAGGATAAGGAATCGGGTGAATAGTAGCTCAGATTTTTAAGAATATGTTGGTCAGCATAATCACCTACTTTATCAATGTCATTTTGCCAATCTTCTATGTAACCATCTAATTTTATAGGTGTTTTCAGTGTATAGGCGAATAATTCGCCATCTTCGCGCACGGTATCAAGCAGTTTACGGGTAAACAATGCTGGGCGTTCATTGAGTACACTGGCGAGTGCCTGTGCTGTATTTTCTAGCGATGTTTCAAGATTATCGCGCAAATATTTTTCCATTTCTCGCACGTATTCGTAACCGACATAAGGGATGCTGAATAGCGTTAATGAGAGTAATAAGACTTTGCTGCGAATGGTGAGTGTCATTTTCAGTTATCAGTTGTCAGTGGTCAGTTATCAGTTATCATCAATTTGTCGTATAATGAAGCTACTCTATGTCTCGCATTTTCCTGGGGCGCATTCCCAAAAAAAGGGGCATCGCAAAATAAATTTGGAACGAAAAAAGCACGGCAAAATAAATTTTGCACTCCATCTCAACGCAAAATAAATTTGGAACGAAAAAAGCACGGCAAAATAAATTTGGAACGAATATCAACGCAAAATAAATTTGGTTTGAAAAAAGCACGGCAAAATAAATTTTGCACTCCATATCATATCAACGCAAAATAAATTTTGCACTTCATATCAACGCAAAATAAATTTGGTTTGAAAAAAGCACGGCAAAATAAATTTTGCACTCCATCTCAACGCAAAATAAATTTTGCACTCCATATCAACGCAAAATAAATTTTGCACTCCAACGCAAAATAAATTTTGCACTCCAACGCAAAATAAATTTTGCACTCCAACGCAAAATAAATTTGGTTTGAAAAAAGTCAAAATAAAGTTATTTGATTTTGCGACGAGCAAAATTGATAATGACCCTTTTTTTGGGAATGCGCCCTTTTCCTGTTGCGTGAAAGATATCATTGAATGGTGGGCAACCACGTTATACACCCGACAGTTCAGAATGAATCGCTGTTGAAAAAAACTGTTCAAATGCGTGTACTACTTTGATGTCTTCGTACAATTTGGTATGGGTGGCTAATATCCGCGTTTTGATTTTTTCCCGGTAATCGGGTTGGGTGCCTAATTTGAGTGCGATTTCAACATAATGTTGTGGATTTTCGGCTACACAATCCATGACTCCCATTTGTCGGTAACAGGCGTAGGTAAATCGTCCACGCATGAATTGTGTGGGTAATGTGACAATGGGTGTTCCGATGGGGAGTGCTTCATAAGTGGTGTTGCCGCCTCCGAAATGAAAGGGATCGAGCATGACATCGGAAAGGGCTATTAAGTTGAAATATTCGCCTAGCGTCATTCTTGGGAGAAAACGGATGCGATCATTTATCGCTTTAGGAATCGTTTGGCTAAAACGCTTTTTGAGTAATTCTGTCCAGTGTTGATGATTGCCTTCAACCAGTATCACTTGCCCTTGATCATCTTGGGATAAAATGTCGGCTAGAATGGGATCAAAATCGGGATGAAATTTAAACAGGGCTTGGGGGCATAAGTAAATGTGATCTGTGTTGGCTAAGCCAAAGTCGCTACGCACTTTTGAAAAGTGAGGTAGGGTGACTCGATAATAATAAGTGAGTTGACTGTTTAAGCGAATCAGTTTTTCGCTGTAGTGTGCCCCTTCGATTTCAAAGTCATGAGTCGATATGTAGTAGTCTAGGTTACGGATGCCTGTGGTAACAGGATGCCCCCATGTGGTGCATTGCACGGGTGCTAACCTTGAAAAGGCTAGAAAATAGGTATTTCACGCAAAAGTTTTTGCGCGCAAAAACTTTATTTCACGCTTAAGTTTCGCGGAGCGAAACTTAAGCGTGAAATCGTGAAAAGGAGTCCATGCCGATATCGGGATAACATAAAATATCTAAGTGTTTTTCGGCAATGTGTTGGCGCGCTTTATCTAAAACCAGTGGCAAAGTTTCAAAATGATCAGCATTTTGCTGAATGAAGAGGGCGATTTCATCCGTTTTTTGGGGCTGAAAGAAAACATGCACTTCAAACTTTTCACGGGATAGATTGGCAATCAATCCGCACATGACTTTACCAATCGTATGATTTTTAAAGAATTTTGAGACAAAACCAATCTTGATCTTGCGTGATTCATGTTTATTATCATTATTGTCTTGAAACAATCCGTTTAATCCGTTAAACGAAGTAACGATGCTTCGCTCGTTTATCCGCTGTACTAGCGGTGCCGTATATAACAGTTCGGGGCAAGCTTGTTCATACAATTTGGCGAGTTGGATTTGAAGATCACGATCATTGAGCCCATGATAGGCAAAATAAAAGTTAGTGACACCAGTTTCTTTTTCAGGTTCAGTCAGATTGAGTTCCTGTTTTAACAGTTCATTAACGTTATCTTGAAATTGCCGGCGCGTGTCTAAAATGTCTTGGTGTGATCCCATAATGACGGGGCGCAGTGTTGCCAGTTTGATTTGCGTACCGGCATCATTGGGATTCAGTTCCAATACTTTGCGAAAACAGGCTTTAGCCTCTTCCAATTTGCCTTGGATTCTAAAGATATTGCCAAGGCTTTTATGTGCTGCGCTTAAATCGGGTTTCAGTTGTAAAGCTTGTTGATAACTGACAATCGCCTCTTCAAAGCGGTTTTGGGCAAAGAGTCTATCTCCAAGATTAAGGTGTGCTAAATCGGGTTTGACTTGTAAAGTATCCTGTTTCAATGCGCCACAACAGTGTTTGAATCTCTTGCCGCTGCCACAGGGGCAGGGTTGATTACGATTGGTTTTTATCATATTGGGTGCTAATTACAAGGATTATACTGTCCACTGTTATAATTTGCGCTTTTTATTTTCAGTCCAAATCCATTTTAAGCGGCAAGTTTTTGTGCGAAAGGTTAGTCACCTTTAGGTGACTTGAGCTGTAAGACAACTGATGCCCGCTGTTGGCTTAAAGAATTAAAAAGCGCAAATTATGACGATGCTAAGTATATAAAGCTGTACGATAACGATTTTCACGTTGCAAAATAAATTTGGAACGTAAAAAGTCGCAAAATAACAATGCACTCCAAAAGTCGCAAAATAACAATGCACTCCAAAAGTCGCAAAAATCGGGCCGTCAAGATTTATCTTGAGAAACAATGCCTAGCGGAAAATGCTTGTGAATATAGTTTTCCAATTCTTTAAGTAATTCAACCTGTTGCGTGTCTAGTTTTTCTTCTGTTCTCAGTTTGTCAATCTCTCTCAATGCTTTGGCTGGTGTGGTACGCTTTTCAAATTTGTGATTGAATAAAGCCTCTTCTTCATTATCAGGATTGACGCGCCGCATATAGTCTTCAAAATCTTGCGTCATATAAACCGGCAAATTGTCAGGATAATTTCGACACAAACAACGATTCGCCAATTGACGCATCTCGATATCCTCAAACCGATTGACAATGTTCTGTTTTTCTTGCAAATCGGCTGTGTGAAATTGACGACACAAGTTTTGTTCTTGAGACGATAAGAAGTCATTCTGATAGAGGGCGGCTTCAATATCTAAATCAGGGATTTTAGAATAACTAAATTCACGGTAATATTGGATCAGTTTGTGGAAAACGCTTGTGTGAGACTGTAACCAGCTTTTGTTTTCCTCAACAAGGGCTTTGCGTTCCGGCGTTAAATAGTCATGACGATCCGAGAGGGGTAAAACAATGCCAGGTTCACCATACTTTTTACGGATAACCTTACTTTTTTTATAAAACGCCTCTTCAAAGGTACTCGTTTCAGAAGGGAAGTCACTCACACAGAGTTCGCGTAATTTGGGATTATCCAAACGCAACCATAAGGTTTGGTTTTTATAAGGGATTGAATTACCGATTAAAAGCACGGGCACTTGATATTTATTGGCATAACCATATTCATTATTAATCATCAAGGCAAGGCGATTTGTACAGGCAATGCTCTGAAAATCTAGGGAGATTTTTTCAATAAGCTTAATCTCAGTGGCTTTATTAAAATAACCATCCAAATAATCCCACATTTTGGGTTCTTTATAGAATTGTCGTGCTAATTCGACGGTGGCCTCAACATCAACCATTGCATTATGCGCTGGCCCTGTTGCCAGTTTATTGGCCTCACTGAGATATTCTAATTTCTGAGTGGGCTTGCCATCAATTTCAGGCCAGTGAGCTAAAATCTCCCTTTTGTACAAATAATACATAATGGTTATAGGGAGTAAATCGCTGCGGCGACAACCTTCTTTATATTGATGGGTGTAAGGTGTGAGCAGATTGCGATGAAAACAAAAGCGTAAAAATTCATCATCGTAACTTAAAGTATTATAGCCAAGGCTGATCGTGCCCGGTTTATTCAAAAGACGATGTATCTGCGTAATCGCTTCAAACTCACAGACTCCTTGCATGGATTGTGCAATAGCAATACGATGCGTGATAGTCGCCTTCGGCGAGGGGATCACATCAGGGCGCAGTTTAACGATGATTTCGTGTCGTTCAATTTCATTGAACGTTGCATCAGTACGAATAGCGGCAAATTGCAAAACTTGATCAAAAACTTTGTTCAAGCCAGTGGTTTCTAGATCGTAAAAAAGATAAGTGTTCATATTCGTTAGGAATGAAAAAGGCGAAATGCAATTTGCAATTTGCAAATTGATGAGAAACTCATCGCCAAAATGAAAAATGATAACTGATTTTATTTAATATTCAAAGAGTTAAAATATTATTAGTCTCATTCTATTGTGTTTTTTTGGTGAGCTTAAAGACGATTTAGTTCTACAAATCTTTTTTAATAGTCTATACTAATCCATAATTGTTTATTTGAATTTTTTTGAGTTCTATACGGAATGTACAGGGCGATTTTGTTGGTTAACAACCTGATAACTGATTTCCAAGCAAAAGTTTTTGCGCGCAAAAACTTTTGCTTGGAACTGACAACTGATAACTGATAACTGATAAGGAGAATTATAACAAATGTACCGTACACTATTTTTAGTAGGGTTATTTGCCAGTATACCGCTGGCAGTGATAGCCGAAGATGTGAGTGATACACCCGATAAAGCCAAGACTACCAGCACCAATGGCACTGCCAGAGAAACCTTGTCATCAGCGACAGATGTTGATTTTTTTAGGTTTGATGTGCGGATAGATTATAAGAACAAGGCGCGAGATACCAGTGGTAATCTCACCGTGAGACTCAGCCAAAAATCGCCTCCTAGCACGAATCCCCAACCCAGTTGGCGGTTGGAATTATACTCTGAGAACAATCTCGCTCACAGTTTGTACACAACCGTCTTGCCAGAAACCAGTCTTGAAACAGAATTTGAGCAAGGTTTATCCCCTGGTAGGTATTATTACAAAGTGTCTTCTGTAGACAGTGTTGTTTTTCCTGCAAAGGAATATACGATCAAAGGTGCTTGGGAAGAAAGCACTAATTATGAAAAACAGCCCAATGACAAACCCAATAACGCGACGGCGATGAGGGTTAATGAAGACTATTACGGGAATTTATCTTCAACCACTGATGTCGATTACTATCGTTTTTCCTTACAGGTTCCTGATGTCGTCACGATCACATTGAGTCAACAAACGCCGGGATTCGATCCCCAGTTGGGGTGGCAGTTTGGCCTATTAAGTCAAGCCGATTTGCCTGTCAACTTACCCTCAACTTTGATGCAATCACAACCACTACAAGCTGAACTTGGGGTAGGTGATCATTATGTTTTTGTGAAGGGATTACCCCCACAAGAAGAAGAGGTGGAAATGAAGGCACCCATCGGACAACGTTATCAACTCAAGGTGAATGCGCCAACGGTTGCTCCGCCACCGGCCGAATGCCCGTTTGTCTTCACTTATGCCGTAAATCCTCATACCACTCATTGGGCAACGTTTCCCACCCCTTGTGATGTTCCCCCCGGCTGGTTTAGTCAACCGGAACCGCCAGATGCGTTTGAAACGTGTCCAGCACGTTATGCCATTTATAAGTCTCCTACACAAGCCAAAGATGGGATCGGTAATCTGAATATACCGTTTGTGGATGTCAAGGATGATGTCGGAAATGAATATCTGTTTCGGGTGATTATGCAACAAGAAGGCGATATCTTCAAACTGGGTGAGGCTAAACTGATTCGTATACTTAAAGAAGCCCCGGTTGAAGAAGCGACTGTTGAACAACCTCCGGTTGAACAACCACAGCCTTAAATTCCACAGGTGGGCAACATAAACATGTTACCCACCCGACATGATCTCATAAGTACTGAACCATAAATTTTCAGGTATTTTAATTAAAAGAAACAACCAAGAAGAGGGGCATGAGCAAGAGGGGCAACCACAAGGGATTGCCCCTACGGGCGGTTCGTAGGGGCAATCCAGGGCGAATGCCCCTTGCGGTAAAATACCTGTTTATTTGTGCTTCAGTACTTAAGAGCCCCTCCGGTTGAACAACCGCAGTATTCATACGAGTCCACACAACACCCGAAAATACAGTAGTGGGTAACGTGGTTGCCCACCATCAGATCATGTCGGGTCATATTTTTGTTGCCCACCATTAAATAAATGTATTTCACGCTAAAGTTTCGCGGAGCGAAACTTTAGCGTGAAATGGTGGGTAACGTGTTTTTGTTGCCCACCATCCCCTTAAGCATACCCCATATAACATAGAATCCCGTTTAGCTTCGTCGATCTTCGACTCGTCAAACTTCGTCTTCGCTACGCGAGATCATCCATTGTGTTCAATTTTAACAGATAAAGATTGATAACCTATCATCAACACCCCCAAGCTCTTCGATATTTGTTAATGGTTAATAATTAATAGTGAAGTCTAAAGCCAACCGATTATCGAACAGACTGATACTTTGCACTGACGCTACTTTATATTTAATAAATGTGTAACGAAGTTTTTGAGTACAATTCATAAGCCATTATTGACAAAAACATTTTGAAGACTAATGCCGCCGACCTCTTATAAACCGTCACCGAACCCTTGGGGAGGTAGAGACGCGATGCATCGCGTCTCTACAGGTACGATGCTCAACAAAACACGTCAAATACTTTCGCTAAAAAAGCGTGAAATATCAGCGTAGTTATGTCGAGAAAACGGTTAAAATCCTAACTGTTTTAATCCCTTCCTCAGTCTAATGATTCAAATACTCTATTGTTACCCAAGTCTGATTCTCATGAGTGTGGTATTTGAGTTTATTGATTGCGCCATAATCGTTTTGGATGCACAATGATTTTTCCCGATTTCTAAGATATACGCCAGTAAGGCGCGAATGACGCCTAAATGTGTGACAATAATAATGGTTTGATAGGGTTTTGTGAGTATGTCATTCCAAAAATCTTGACAGCGGTTAAATAAGGTTTGAAAACTTTCACCATT
>QNEL01000259.1 GCA_003645185.1 Candidatus Parabeggiatoa sp. nov. 3 | reverse complement strand
TAAGTACTGAACCATAAATTTTCAGGTATTTTAATAGAAGCAATCGGGGCATTCGCCCTGGATTGCCCCTACAACCGTACCCGTAGGGGCAATCCAGGGCGAATGCCCAAAATACCTGTTTATTTGTGCTTCAGTACTTAACTGTTTTTGCACGCCCTTCTACAAGCTCAGGACAGGCAAAAACTTTTTTGGCCGTTGTCTAAAATATTTTCCCTGATTATAACGATTTTTTGGGAAGGGCGCGCCCTTTCATGCTTTGTACGGAAAACTTTACGAGAGTTTGTACGGCATTTTTTCAATAAATACTGAAGCACAAATAAACAGGTATTTTACAGCAAAGGGGCAATCCAGGGCGAAAGCCCCGAACCACCTTTTCAAGCAAAAGTTTTTGCGCGCAAAAACTTTTGCTTGAAAATCAGTTTTATCTAACTCATTGTAGAGACGCGATGCTTCGCGTCTCTCGTTTTTTGCAGAGACGCGAAGCATCGCGAATCGGAAGGCAGCTTCTATTAAAATACCTGAAAATTTATGGTTCAGTACTTAAGGTATCTATTTGTGGGTAAAGAAAAGTTTTTCAAAGGGGAGTTGGGGGATGAAAGGATTTTCAAAAAATCCGATTATGATAACTAAAATCTCAGCCCAAAAGCAGTCTACAAAAACGGCTTGGCAACGTGAATTGCGTCACGCGATTCATAACCCAGTGCAATTGCTTGAATTATTAAAACTATCTGACACTGAACTGACTGTCATCGCTAAACAACGCTTTGGGCTCCGTGTGCCGAGAGGCTATGTAGCAAGAATGCGTCAATGTGATCAGTCCGATCCTTTACTGCTGCAAGTTTTACCCCGTGCAAAAGAACAGGAACAATTACAAGGATTTAGTCTCGACCCGGTAAGTGATCGTACCGCTGAAAAAATCCCTGGCTTATTACACAAATACCACGGACGAGTTTTATTGATGACAACAGGCGCTTGTGCCATTCATTGCCGCTATTGTTTTCGCCAACATTATCATTATGCAGCTTGTCCACCTATACCCAATCCGGCCGCATTAGATTACATTCGTGCCGATGCCTCTATCCGCGAAGTCATTTTAAGCGGCGGTGATCCTTTAGTCTTGATAGATAGCCGCTTAGCCGAAAACGCGCATCATCTTGCCTCGATTCCACATATACAACGCTTGCGCTTGCACACTCGTTTGCCGATCATTTTACCAGAACGAGTCAATGATGAACTACTCACTTGGTTAACCGGCACACGTTTACAGCCCGTCATCGTGGTACATGCTAATCATGCTAATGAAATAGATGAAGAAGTCAACCAAGCCTTACAAAAATTGGTTAAGGCCGGCGTTTCTGTTTTAAATCAATCCGTCTTATTGCGCGGGATTAACGACAATGCAACGGCTTTAATCGCCTTAAGTGAAGCGTTATTCAACAGTCATGTCTTGCCCTATTATTTACATGTATTAGATCGTGTACAAGGCGCAGCGCATTTTGAAGTGCCCGAAAAAAAAGCGATTCAACTACTGGAACAAATGCAAGCCGCATTGCCCGGTTATCTCGTACCCAAATTAGTGCGGGAAGTAGCCGGAATGGGTTATAAACAGCCTTTATTATAGCAGAGGGCAAACACGCAGGTTTGCCCTGGGGTGTTAAATATTCTTCAGGCATTTGGGTTACTTTTTTTTCACCCCGGATTCGTAGGGTGGGTAAGCGGGCGACAATGAATTCAATATAAACCCAGATTTCACCGCCCGCTTGCCCACCATCCCCCCAGTTGGAAAATAGGGTGAAAAATAAATCAATTGTGGCTCAAATTTAACACCCCAGGTCTGCCCCTACGATTTTTTTAAACCCTTGCGGGTTTTGCGATTGAAGCATGGTGACTTTAGCCATAAGCTTCTTTCTTTCAAATTGATATCATAACGATTACATCTCTTTCTCATTTTGAATCATAGCGTAAGCAGAATGGTTATGAATGGATTCAAAGTTTTCTGATTCGACTATGTAAGCTGCAACTCGGTCATCTGTGTTTAATTTTGCAGCAATGTCACGTACAATATCTTCTACAAATTTGGGGTTATTGTAAGCCCGTTCAGTCACATGTTTTTCATCAGGGCGTTTGAGTAAGCCGTAGAGTTCACAGGAAGCTTCTTTTTCCATTAAATCAATGAGATCTTCTATCCATAAGAAACCATTAGTTTTAGCCGTGACAGTGACATGGGAGCGTTGGTTGTGGGCACCATAGTTAGAGATTTTCTTGGAACACGGACATAAGCTGGTAACGGGAACGATAACTTTAACCGTCATGTTGGGTACGTCATCAGTAATATCACCGATAAAAGTGACTTCGTAATCCATTAAACTTTTAACGCCTGAAATAGGGGCAGTTTTTCTGACGAAGTAGGTGAAAGTCATTTCAATATGTCCCGCTTCTGCTTCTAAACGCTTAGTCATTTCCACAAGCATCTTTTTAAACGATTCGACGGTAATCTCGTATTCATGCTCGTTAAGAATTTCTACAAACCGTGACATGTGAGTGCCCTTGAAGTTGTGGGGCAAGTTCACGTACATATTAAAATTGGCTATCGTATATTGTTCTCGTCCAGAACGATCTTTAACACGCACCGGATATTTGATGTCTTTAATACCCACTTTATCAATGGCAAGACAGCGTGTGTCAGCACTATTTTGGACATCCGGCATACAAAGGGTGACGGGTTTATTCATGGTAAAATCCTTTCTTTTATGTAGGGTGGGTAACGTGTTTTAGTTGCCCACCATCCTTTTATGTAGGGCTCCCTACGTGTTTTAGTTGCCCACCATCTAAGTATATCTATATCCTTTCATAAATAATCCTTATAGTTATATCTTGTAGATCGAGTGATCATTGAACAGTGATTTTGGTAACGGCCTCTACGATGCCTTCGGCATCTAAACCACATCGTTTTAATAGTGTTGCGGTATCACCATGTTCGATGAAACGATCAGGCAAGCCTAAATTCAGTACCCGTGTTGAGTCTGCGTGTGCTTGTAAACACTCATTAATTGCACTACCCGCCCCCCCCATAATGACATTCTCTTCTATCGTCACCAGTAGATCGTGTTGTTTTGCCATTTGCAAGATCATTTCAACATCTAAGGGTTTCACGTAGCGCATATTAACAACGGTGGCATCAAGTTGTTCTGCAGCTTCCAAAGCGGCCTTCAATAATGTTCCGAAAACAAGCAGGGCAACAGTTTGCCCTTCACGACGTAATTCCGCTTTGCCTATAGGTAAGCTTGTCAACTTAGGATTAACGAGTACACCGACTCCGCAGCCGCGTGGATAACGTACTGCACAGGGGCCATCTTGTTGAAAACCCGTTGTGAGCATTTGCCGACATTCGTTTTCATCGGCCGGCACCATAATGCACATATTGGGGATGCAACGTAAATAAGCAAGATCAAAACTACCACTGTGAGTCGGCCCATCTGGCCCGACTAAACCAGCGCGATCTATCGCAAATAATACGGGTAGGTTTTGTAATGCAACATCATGTATCAGTTGATCATAAGCCCGTTGTAGAAAAGTAGAATAAATAGCTACCACCGGTTTGAGTCCTTCACAAGCCAAGCCAGCGGCAAAAGTAACGCTATGTTGTTCTGCAATACCAACATCAAAATAACGTTCTGGAAACTTTTTTGCAAAATCGACTAAACCCGAACCTTCACGCATCGCGGGAGTAATGCCGATTAAACGCTTGTCAAGGGCCGCCATATCACAAAGCCAATCGCTAAAGATTTGGGTATAGGTTGGGGCTTTAGTCGATTTTGCCACCATTTTACCCGTTTTAGGATCAAAGGCCGTCACACCATGATAGGTACAAGGATTGTCTTCAGCACTTTGAAAACCTTTACCTTTTTGGGTGTTCACATGCAAAAATTGTGGGCCTTCCAATGCCTTCATATTTCTTAAAGTACTCAATAAAATAGGCAAATCATGGCCATCAATGGGGCCAATGTAGTTAAAGCCTAATTCTTCAAACAAGGTACCCGGTACAACCAAGCCTTTTATATGTTCTTCAGTACGCCGCGCTAATTCTCGCACGGTTGGCATACGTCTGAGAATTTGTTTGCTGCCTTGACGCACCGAAGTATAAAACGGACTTGACAAGACTTTTGCCAGATAATTAGACAAGCCTCCCACATTCGGAGAAATTGACATATCGTTGTCGTTTAAAATCACTAACAGATTGACATCAAGATCGCAGGCATGATTCATAGCCTCAAACGCCATACCGGCCGTCATCGCACCATCACCAATAATGGCAACCACTTTACGGTTTAAACCTAGTTGTTTATTAGCAATTGCCATGCCCAACGCGGCACTGATAGACGTGCTTGAATGTCCCACACCAAAGGTATCGTAAAAACTTTCAGTGCGTTTAGGAAAACCAGCAATGCCACCCGTTTGGCGCAAGGTGGACATCGCATCACGCCGTTCAGTCAGGATTTTATGGGGATAACTTTGATGTCCAACATCCCAAACTAATCGATCAAAAGGGGTGTTAAAAACGTAATGTAAGGCAATGGTGAGTTCAACCACACCGAGATTGGATGCAAAATGGCCACCAGTGCGGCTTAAAGTCTCTATTAAAAAGTGGCGTAACTCATGAGCCAGCTTAGGCAATTGGTATTCTGGTAACTCGCGCAGTTCCTTGGGCGTTTGAATCTTTTCTAACAATAATTTATTCATTATAATAATGCTAGTGGTACTCAACAAGAATTAATGAAATAATATCGCGCTTGATACTGAGTTTTGCAAGGACACGATTTAACGTAATGGTTTTTTGTGTCAAAATCTGAATGTCATACCACGATCCAATTGTCTTATGGGACAGGCTTTTTGATTTTAACGAAGCACCATCTTATGAGCTTTTAAAGACAAGGGAAGCGAAAAGCTTCAAAGGAAAATTCCCAAAAACGCAGTATAACTCAAGTGGGCCCGTTTTTTGCCCAGCCGAGAAATGTCAATTATCAATTACCAATTATCAATTCCACTTAACCCGTTTTTTATCGGGAAATCAATTCATATCGCTAAAGTTTTTTATCAAAAACTTGTTAAGTGGAACGCTGATGATGCTATCTACCTTGTCTTTAAAAAAAACAGACTGGCATTGAACGCTTAAAACTCGCTAAAATCCTAACGAGAATTTGTCCCCATTTCTCATCGCCTTTCAAAGCCAGCAAAATATTGATTTCAACAAAATATATTTATATTCTTTATAAGTACTGAAGCACAAATAAACAGGTATTTTACCGCAAAGGGCAACCACAAGGATTGCCCCTACATGGCAGCGCGTAGGGGCAATCCGAAAGTGGTTGCCCTGCTTGCTTCTCTTAATTAAAATACCTGAAAATTTATGGTTCAGTACTTATCACTCAGTCCAACATTAAAAAAGGCTATTCGCTATTCGTTATTCGCTATTGGCACAGATTGAAAGTTTTAAGCGAATCCATCCTTAATTTTCAAATAAGCGCATGTCATATAAGGATAATTCTCATGTCACATAAAATCTCGTATACACAAGTGCCGAGTACAGCCATTTATGGCCCACAAAAAGTGGGTATAATACAGTTCTTATGGAGGTGGATAAGAAATATCTTGGCTATATTCGGTTTATTGTTATTAGCCAGCGTATTTTTTTTATATTTTCAAGGCCAACAACTGGCCGAATCTTTCAATGAAGAATTTATCCCCTTTTTTGGTAAATTTGTTGAGCAGGTGATGCAAAAAGATGTTGCCAGTGCCATGCTTATTAAAACACCCTTAGAAAATGGGGTAACAATAGAACAAGCAACCCATGCCATGAAACAATATGCTTATCAACTGAATCTTAAGTTGATATCGAGTCATCCCTTACATAAACAAATTCAAGCGGCCACTGGAAAACCTTCTCGGTTTGTGGAAATTTTTGAATTTTGTGATGCTGCGGTGTCGGCCTCTTTGTTGAAACATAATCCCGATTTTGCCGCTTATCTACCCTGCCGAATTGCCTTGTATGAAGACAATAGTGGCCAATTTTGGTTCGCGACTTTAGATATGAAATTGCTACTTCACGGTATTCACGGCATAGATCCTTTTGTTCAAGTACAAGCCTTAAAAGTTCAAGAGAGTTTGTTAAAAATTATGGGAGCCGGGGCACATGGCGCTGGCAACAGTGATTTGTGAATCAGGAAAGAGAAAAGGCGTTCTTTCTACCCCCGTTCAAGTTCAAGTCAGGTGGTGGTGACTAACCTTTCACTTATACTCTTTGCTGGAATAAACTTAACTTTTATCGTTTTTTGGCAACCCCAGGTTGCCACCTGGGGCTATTCACATTCAACCCCTACGGGGTTGCGCGTTTTAAGCTTTTTCTGATCGATTTGCCTTTGTACTTTATGCAATCGGGAATGCTTTTAAATTTATCGTTTTTTGGCAACCCCAGGTTGCCACCTGGGGCTATTCACATTTTCAGGCTAAAGTTTCGCTCGCGAAACTTTAGCCTGAAAACCCCTACGGGGTTGCGCGCTTGAGCTTTTAGACAACTGATGCAAGCTGTTGGCTGTTGGCTTTTGCGTGAAAGCGTGAAAAGCTGTTGGCTGTTCTTGAACTGTTGGCTTATTCACAACGAGTTTTTGTAAAGTGCATCCAATTCAGCTTCTATATCCGTAGGCTTTGAAGTAAAACGAATATAAAAACGGTTTTTTTCATCGGCCGATTGATTTAACACCTTAGCATAGATATCTTCGCTGGTTCTTGATTGGTTTGGCATCTGCAAATTGATCTTAATATTGCTCATGGCTTCAGGCACAAAATGCTTGTCAGCAGTGTTATCGCAAGACACTAAAGCACTTTTAGCTGACAATTGAATAATCTGGCCAGTGAATTGCTGATGACTGACATGTTTGCCCTCAAGAACCGTGTATTGTAGAGGAATACTTTCTGATAAGGCACAAAAAACCTCTTTTTCTTTCTCAAGAAACAGGTTATATTTCCCTTTGATGCCACCGACTTCATAAATCGTGATAGCTTGTTTAATGCCTTTGGGTTGAACCTGTTTTTCATTTGCAATGTAAACAATCTCTCTAACCTTTTTGAAAGTCGCTTCTGAAATGAAAAACTGCCCACCTATCGTATAAGATTCAATGCGATAAGTGAGATTGACTTCATTGCCTATTACGCCATATTTAGTCCGTTTCTCAGAACCAATATTGCCAACCACAACCTCACCCGTGTTAACACCAATACCCATTTCTAATGGTGACAAGCCCCAAGCTTGAATTTCTTCATTAACCGTTTTCATCGCTAACTGCATCGCACAAGCGCAAGCGACAGCCCTTTCCGTATCATCTTCTCTCGCTATTGGGGCACCAAACAGCACTAAAATACCATCTCCCATAAATTCATCAATTGTCCCCTGATATTCCGTAATCACATCAGCCATCGCAGCCAGATAGAGATTAATGATTTTAATCACTTGTTCTGGCGGTAAACGATTCGATTGAGCTGTGAATCCTCTGATATCAGAAGCTAATATCGTGATTTCCCGCCGAACACCGCCTAGAGATAAACCCGATTCAGTTTCAAGCAATGTTGTAACGATTTCATCACTTAAATAACGTCCAAAAACTTGGCGAATCAGTTCATTCTTTTGTTTCAACTGGGCAGTACGTTCCACCACTTTATGTTCTAAATTATCAAACAGTTCTTTCAACTGCTTTTCCATTTTCTGAAACGACTTAGCAAGCGTTCCAATTTCATCAGAGCGTTCAGTCGGTAACGGTTGCCCCCATTGCCCATCGGCTAGTTTTTGAGCCGCCGATTTTAAACGTAAAAGAGGCGCAACCAGCCATTTGGAAGTCGATAAGCTGATAAAAATAGCCACCACTAAGGCAATCAAGCACAGCCAAATCGTCATGCGCGTATTCGCATTGATATGCGCCATAAAATCAGCTTGTGGTATCACCACAACAATCAACCAGTCAATACCCCGCTTATCTTGGAGTGGTTTCACCACGAGAAATTCTCGTTCCCCATGCACATCAAATTCTAAGTGTTCTCTATCGTTAATACTCGACAAATCACCAAAACGTTCTATTAAATATTGTGTGGGATGACGAATTAAAGGCATTTGACTGTTGCGCGCATCAAGCCGTTCCACTTCTTGATTCGATGGATTAATGTAATACGGTTTTTCTGAAGTTGAAGAAGCCACTATCAAGCCAGAACGCTCAATAATGAACGTTTCTCCCGTATAACCAATTCGCAAACTGGCTAAAAACTCTGATATTTGTGACAGATAAATATCGGTTCCAAAAATGCCTTTCAAACTGCTTTTTTTATCGTAATAAGGTTGATTAGCGGAAACCGTCTGAGTAACAGAAAGACTCAAATCAGCCGCATCAAGCAAGGGGTAAATGTCACTCCAAATGGCTTGTTGAGCCGATTTTGTTTTTTTATACCAATTTCGTGTGCGCGGATCATAATCTTTTATCGTATTCGTTAAATCCTTTCGATAACCTTGGCTATTCGCTAAATATTCACTATTTTCGGTATAAAAGTAAAATTGATCCTGTTTTTTTTCGCCAATAGCAACACTATGATCTTCTCTGCGTTCAGCGCCAATAAAGCGGCCTTGTTCGTTTGCAAAAGAAATATAACCAATAGAATCAAACAATTGAAGCTGTTGCCAAAAGTGATGTTCTATGGCAATCGGTTCGTTGATATTCAACATGCCAAGACGGAGCAAGTCAGCGTTAACCTGATTAATAAGATGTGCCGTTTTTAGATAATTGAACAAATGTTGCTCAATGCGGCCCGTGATTTCGTTGCGTAATTCAGTCGCGACTAAGTTGATTGATTTTTGTCCATTACTAAATGAAAGATAGCCGACTAATCCCACCACCGCAATAATTTGAAGCATGAAAGGTACAATAAGCACAACCCTGAGGGGAAATCGTCCTGAAAGTTTTGAAATCCAATTGACGAAAAATATTTTAGGCATAATCCAGATTAATTTTTATAACAATTAATAAATGGGCAATCCCTTATGGTTGCCCTATTGATGGTATATTTAATTGGTGACAAAATAGGATTAAGGAACATTTTGATTTCAACGCGCTGGTACAAGCTGAATCTCAAATAATTGAGGCCAAAATTTTCCTGTCACAAAAAGCCGTTTATTGGTTCTATCATAAGCAATGCCATTAAGCACATTAGGTTTAGGAAGAGTCGTTTTAGATAACAAAGATTTCAAACCACTCAGATCGATCCATCCTAACACTTGCCCCGTTTGAGGAGAAATGCGGACAATCAGATCGCTCATCCACACATTGGCAAAAATCTCACCCTCAATGTATTCCAATTCGTTTAGTTTAGCAATAGGGATATTTTGATCACGCACTCGTATAAAACCGATTGTCTCAAAAGTGTCTACATTCAAAAAATACAACTTATCTGTACCATCACTCATAATCAGTTTTTCACCATCATGCGTCATACCCCACCCCTCTGTAGGATAAGTAAAATGCGTTAAGGGTTCAAAATTTTTGAGATTATAAACGAAACCTATCTTGGATCTCCAAGTCAATTGAATAATTTTATTTTGCCAAACAGTCATACCCTCAGCAAAATAACGATCAGGCAAATGATGGATACGCAAAACTTGGCCCGTTTCCAAATCGACTTGACGCAGTGAAGACTCTCCCCTTTTACCAGTACTTTCGTAGAGTACACCCTCATGATAAATCAAACCTTGTGTAAAAGCTTTATGATCATGTGGATAAGTATTGATAACGCGATAGCGATAGTATATCGGCGTTTTTTCTAAAGGCTCACTATCCCAAAACCGTTTTGGCATCATGACAAAGCTTGCCACTAAGAGACTGCTAATACTAATAACAACAATAATAAATGTGTTTTTCTGCATAAAATTCAGGGGTATAGTTTAAACAAGAATGAATTATATATATCAATAATCAGTATATCGAAAAGGCGCATAAAAAAAGGGTAATATTATTTTGCGGTTAATTTACGTTCCAAATTGATTTTGCTTGCGGTTAATTGGAATGCATGTGATTTTGCGGTTAATTGTAAAAATATGAACTCATGAACTAAAAATTGAAAAAACTATAAAATTTCATACCCGTTTTGGTTTTTACGGTTATTAAAAACGATATATCACTTTTTCAACTTGGGTGATATTAATAAAATGCTGATAATGGCAGATTGTCATGATTGACACTGATTTTAAATCAGTGTTCTATGCAATATTTTTGCGCGCAAAAACAGAAATGAATATTTTAACCTCTTCCAATATAACTGAACACATTTTTCAAGATCATTTGGTTTTATTAAACCACGCGACTAACCAATTATTGGTTTTAAATCCATCAGCTCGATTAGTTTGGCAATGGTGAGGGCACAGTGATGAGCAAGTCATTGAAAAACAGGCTAATTTTTTCAATATCCCACGATCAATTGCCGCACAAGATGTTAAAAAGTTATGTGATAATTGGTATCAGCATAAAGTGAAACGCCCTTCATGCCAAAGGCGGATAATAACTCTGTTGTATCCACCCGCTTTGATACTCAATCACTCAATACGCAAAAAATTTATTTACTCGCCAATACCCCATTCAGTTTGCGTTTTAACGATAAGAATGGTTTGGCTAACCAGATACATTCTCTATTATGTAAAAAAGAAGAATAAAAATAAGTAGTTGATTTTGTTAAATATTTTTGAATGTCCCGTTGTTCAGTTTTAGAGGTCAATATGGGTGAAATGAGTGTTCAATTGTTCAATTTTAAAATATCAACTAGGGGCC
>QNEL01000258.1 GCA_003645185.1 Candidatus Parabeggiatoa sp. nov. 3 | reverse complement strand
GCTACAAATCTCATTAAAATATTGGGGCAGGCAAAAAAATACAAAGCCGGCCCCCTACAAATCTTTATTTAAATTAAGGGGCCGGCAACAAAAACACGTTACCGGCCCCCTACAAATCTTATTTAAATCAAATACTTAAAGACTTGTGTATAACGATGAGGGTGCAACCTGGGGTTGCCAAAAAAATTATAAAAGTTAAATTTATTCCAGCAAAGAGTATATGCTTCCAAAGGGCTTAATCCTGAGGTTAAATTCTGTAGGAGAGAGTTTTTGAGAAAATAATTGATGAAAATGTTCACGAAAATGAACACTACTATCAACTGTCAATACGGCAGAATTTTCTGATTGCACGCCTTCTATATAAATCGTAATATCTACCATCTCTTTCCACCTATCAAACCTTGTAGCCAAGCTTGCCCAGCCAGATAATCCTCGTTCCACTCGTCAAACTCATCTGGGGATTTAACAACTGTCTCATTCTCATGATTTTTTTCAAATATTAAAATGTCATCAATATCGAACGAATTGAGTAATAATGGTGAGTGCGTAGCAATGATTAATTGGCTGCTATTTGAAGCCTGTTTCATGGCTTGTGCAATCGTATTGATCATATCAGGATGAAGACTGGTTTCGGGCTCATCAATGCAAACAAGATAACCTCGTTCTGGATTAAATAAGACTGATAACAAAAGCAAATAATGGAGTGTGCCATCTGAAATATGTTCAATAGAAACGGAACGATACAGATATTTTTCACGAAGCACCAAATATAATTTGGAACCGAGAAAAGCAAAATTAATGTCTTTAAAATAAGGATTGATTTTCCTTATCGCTTCTTCTATTTTTTCATAGTGAAGTGGATGGTTGTTTTTTATGTTATTCAGAATAGTCATCAGATTTTGGCCATCCGATAACAATTTTAACTCAGTACCATAACCGGTTGGTTGTCTGATTGAACTATTAATCGACGTATCAAAATAATAATAAATAGAAAACTCCTCCAAAGCTCTCTTTAAGGTAAACAGAGGATAAAATCTGTCCGGATCGGAAATTTGTCTCAAAACCAGCTCAGTTGATTTGAAATTGATCTGACTATTTTCTTGCGGATATCTTTGGATGCCTACTTTTCCGCCTTCTCTTGTAGAAATAATACCTTGAGTATTATCCATTTCCATATAGATAAAATCCGTTTCATCAGGTTTTATACGCTTCGAATACAATTTTTCTTTCAAATAATATGAAGTCGTACCAGCCTGAACAATGGATATTTCATAAATTGGATTGCTAGGAAATGGGTATCCTCCTTTCAGCATCACATTTTGAATCACATTTTTATCAAACTCAAATGACAATTTGATATAATCCTTTTCTCCTTGATTGAAATTGATAACGGAATGAAACCCACTCCACTGTTGTAAAAAAATTTTTTCCAATCCGTTTCCGACAATACTCTCGGCAAGTAGATGAATCGCTTTAAGAAAATTTGATTTTCCACTGCCATTAATGCCCACGAGAATATTTATATCAGGATTGAGTTCTATCAAAGTCGGCTGTCTGAAGCTAAAAAAATTTTCCAGTGTGATTTTAGAAATCATAACTTTTCTCTCTGAGCTTAAATGTATGGGTCAGATTGATGTTGAACATGAGTAATCGAGATCAGCGTAAATCATGATAATCAGCGCAATCAGCGTTCTATCACGTATTTAATCAGCGTAAATCATGACAATCAGTGCAATCAGCGTTCTATCATGTTTTTCACGCAAAAGTTTTTGCACGCAAAAACTTTTGCGTGAAATCGATTTGTTCAAATCTTCATTTTCGGTTTTTAATCTTGTTGATGACTATATTAATTCGTATGATTTTAACAGATTTTATTCTAAAAATGAGAACTCACAGATTGAAATAAAAATCTATAGTTTAAATTGGCGTTGCAAAATATGGAAACGATCTTATTTAGTGCTTGTACAAAAGAATTATTAAAAGGGCATTTTGGATTGCAACAATTGTGGGAAAGCCCAGTCTTGGAACAGTGGTTTGAACGGGCTCAGTCGATGGAGTTGGCAGAATTTGAAATCACGCATCTCCAAATGTTGCAAGAAACGCTCAATCGTCGATGTGATGACTGGAATGAGTCTGAGTTAAACCAATATTTCATTGGGCCAATTGTGGCACTCATCAATTTTAATTCGGCGTATTTTTGTGTTTTTGCGGAACGCGCTATCGAAGCTGAAATCGGTCAATACAGACTGGCTGGAAAGCCAGATTTGATGATTGCTAAAGGGGAGTCTTCTCCGAAAATTCCCTATTTTTGTTTTAGCGAATATAAAAAACAGATCGCTCCAGAAGGCAATCCGGTTTATCAGGCGTTGGGAGAGATGCTCGTTGCTCGCGAACTCAATCCTCATGAGCATCCTATTTATGGTGTGGGGGTGACTGGAAAGGTGTGGCATTTTCTGGTTTTGCACGGCCAAGATTATTGTGTCAGCAAATCTTTTGCGACTGACGATGAGGAGATTTTTGAGGTTGTTAAAATGCTTAAGGCCTTGAAAGAGATTTTGTCTGAAATTGCTAAACTTGATGCCTAAGATGGCAAAGTTAATCTAGGGCGAACACACAGGTTCGCCCCTACATAAAATCTACGAGATAACGTCTTGTAGGGGCATACCTGCGTGTCTGCCCTCCTGCCTGTCTGCCCTTGTGAAATTATTGACCTGAAAATCTATATAATATTGCACCATAATAAAAATCATGCTAAAAACCTTGATCGTCTTATTATCCTTATTGCTCATCAACCTACAATACCAACTCTGGTTTGGCAAAGGCAGTTACCAAGAATCGCAGGCCTTACAAGATCAGATAGCACAATTGCGGCAAGAAAACACCGTTCTCAAAAGTCGCAATGACGTACTCGAAATAGAAGTGACAGCGCTCAAAAACGATTTTGAAATCATTGAAGAATACGCCCGTTTAGAACTCGGTATGATTAAAAGAAAGGAGATTTATTATCAAATCGTCAAATAAAACACCTCACTATTGGGCCATCGTACCCGCCGCTGGAAGCGGTTCACGTATGAACAGCACTCGCCCTAAACAATATTTACCCTTACACGGTAAACCCGTTATCCAACACACTTTAGAACGGCTGCATCTCGCCAGGGTTAATAGCATTATCGTTTGTATCGCAGAAAACGATCCCTATTGGGAAACGATCAATTTACCGTTTTCGGTAAAACGTGTCAATGGCGGAAACGAACGTTGTCATTCCGTTTTAAACGGTTTACAAGCCTTACAAGAACAAGCGCAACCTGACGATTGGGTATTAGTACACGATGCCGCTCGTCCGTGTGTACGACAGGCCGATATTGAAAAACTCATGACACAACTCGCGAGCCATCCAGTAGGCGGATTGTTAGCCATACCCGTGCGCGACACGATGAAACGCGCCAATAACCAACCCCCTACAACGCCTCCCCACCCGTATTGGGGAGAAACCGGACAAGAAGTGATAGAAACCGTCAATCGCGAAGGCTTATGGCACGCCCTCACCCCGCAAATGTTTCGTTTAGAGGCCTTATCCAACGCCTTGCAAACCGTATTAAATCGTCATGAATTAGTCACCGATGAAGCCCAAGCGATGGAAAAACAAGGGCATCATCCCGTATTAATTGAAGGGCATCCAGATAACATCAAAATCACCCATCCACAAGACTTGAGCCTAGCTGAACTCTACTTGCAAGAACAAAATGTCTACACTAGGTAGGAGTGCAAACTTTAGTTTGCAATTCAAACTCAAATTGATCATCTAAAGGAGTTAACATGGTAACGAAAAACACGAAAAACGTTTTTGATATTGCCGCTTTCATTTTGTCCCAAAAACACCCCTTACCCACACCGCGCCTACACAAATTACTCTATTATTGCCAAGCTTGGTCGTTAGTATGGGATGAAGAACCGCTATTTGAACAACCCATTGAAGCTTGGGCGAGCGGCCCTGTTATAAAGGCATTGTATGATGCCCATAAAGGGCAATTTGAAATGGATTTGTCGGATATTCCAAAACTCGGCAATCCTGACACACTGAGTGATGTCCAAAAAAATACTGTTAAAACGGTGTTACATTACTACGGTAATAAATCGGCTCAATGGCTCCGTGACTTAATCGTTATGGAAAAACCGTGGCGTGATGCGCGTCAAGGGCTAGATGATAGGGAAGGCGGCGGCAGAGAAATGACGTTAGCGTCTCTGGTGGAATACTATGAAGGGGCATGCAACGAGGGCGTAGAAATAGAAGCTGAGCATTATGGGTAAAAAAAATAGAAAACTCACCATACCACACACGTATAAAAAACCCACTTGGCCTGATAAAAATCGTGCTTCACAAATTGAACACCCCAATAGTGACAAAGAAAAACTGTCATGGCAAATTCGTACCCTTGACTTAGACGGGCCGTGGGGCTGGGGTGAGCTAGACGCGGAAGCCTTAATCTATATTCATGGCAAATTAGCACAATTTGAATGCATGACTTGGGCTGAAATCAAGCATCCTAATACGGGTTGCCATCCCATCAAAATCACAGCATTATGTAGCGAAGCCCAAAAACGGCTGACTGAAATCAAAGTCATTGAATTTGAAGAAGAACTCTTTTCTTTGCGTCTGTCAGGAAAAGAACGTATCTGGGGTATTCGAGAACGTCACATTTTCAAAATCTTATGGTGGGATCCAAGACACGAAGTGTATCCTGTTAGCAAAAAGCATACATAATTTGATCGGAGTACAAACGGGTGCCTTTATAAAAAAAGGGTCATATCAATAAATTAATTTTACCTTGGAGTGCAAAATTTATTTTGCGAAGGCCAGACAAACTTTAGTAGATCAAAATATTGCTATCCATATAAAAATAGTTTATCGTTCATTCGCTTCTTCTCGATTAAAACAAAATCCTTTTGTATTCAATGTCACGGCTTGTAATTGATGTTTTGCCGGCTGGGAAAGAATTTTACGTAATTGATCTCTCATATCATCGCCATTTTGAGTGGGTTTGATCAAAGAAATGATTTTAGCCAGTGGTTTTTGAGTCTCAGTCATAATTAATTCCCTTCCTTCTGATTAAACCATAACTACAAGGATTGGATATAATAAAGGATTGGTTCGTGGTGCGACTAGGTTTAAATCCTTTTTTATATCTAATCCTTGTCGTTATGGTTTTCAAGACGAAAAACGATTGTTGCCAATGTCTCGTAGGGTGGGTAAGCGGGCGGGCCAGAATCAAAAACATTATCCCTCAATCTCACCGCCCGCTTGCCCACCATCCCTCGCCCCAAAAATAGGCAACACGTTTAAGCCATAAATCGTATTAAAATCAACAGCCTACATTAATGCCAATTCCCAATTAATATCAATGGTGCCCAGTAGTATGGATGTTGGAACTTCTCTATTTCCATGAGTTCTTGTTGTGCTTTTTGTAAGGCCTGTGCTTTAGTCAACTTTTGTTCCTGAAGATGCTTATAAAACGCGACACTTAATTCAGTTGCCGCTCTATCATCAACCAACCATAAATTTGCTAAAGTACTTTCCACACCTGCTTTTATACTAAGCCCTGCCAATCCTAAACCCGCTTTATGATCATCTCCTTTAGCTGTTTCACAAGCACTGAGGGTCAATAATTCCACAGGTTGCTTTTTGAACCGTCCATATTTCAATAATTCTTCTAAACGATCCATTGTCAAATATTCCTGATAAAGAAGCAAGTAGCTATCTTCTGGCTCCAAAGCAAAGTAACTGTGAGAAGCAATATGCACTATCGTATAAGCTAGTGGGCTTTCCATTTCCTTTTCAAAAATAGACTTTGTTAACTTAGCATCCAAAAATTTTTTGCTGTTTTGGGGATACAAAGCTTGAATTCTTTTCAATGCCTCTGGTACTGATGGCAACTTGATAGATTTCTTAGCATTACCATTAGCATTAGGTATCCTCACAGGCACTGATATCCCACCAATAAAAACTTGAACAGATTGACGTGACAAGGCTTTAGGATAGCTTAATTTCAAACTAGGCAATATTGCTATTGCATATTTTTGTATTAAAAATTTTTCACCATCATGTAATGCTGCAAAAGGTATAGTACGCAACTGCCTATCTGGTACCACCACTAGAGTCGTGATCTGATGTTGATTCAAACTTATTTCAATAGGCGCAATAAGCCATTGATATAATTCTTGAGCGACTTCTTTGTATTCATCAGTATTTTTATGACGAAGTTGAGTATTGAAATATGAAGCTTTATCATTTACACGCCCATCTACTGTTTCAGCCTTTTTATCATATTGTAAAGAAACGACAAACCTTTTAATGTAGTCTCTCGGCAATTTGAGTAATAATTCGATACGATCTGGCAGTAGAATAGGATAGAGGATAGCGGTATCTATTGGCAGTTTAAAGTGTTTGATAGGTTTTTTTTCTACTATACAATCATCTTTAAAGTAATATTGAAATTCAACAATTTTAAAATATTCAACGGTGTCCAATGCACGTTGTAAGTCGCCTTCTTCAATGAGTAAGTCTGCTAATTCAAAATAAAGCTTACCTAATGTTTTATAAAAATTGTCATCATGATTGCGATAACCCGTTTGAAGCAACCTCGGAATGATAGAGCGATTGCAATCTATAATATTTGTTGCTCTAATAGAATCAATAGCTGATTGATACATCTTTATTGCTCGTATCTTTTGGCCTTGTGCCTTTAACACACGGCCCCATTGCCAATACCAACGATACATCAGTTCCGGTAAAGCTGTTTCCAATGCAAAAAAAACTGCTTGACGAGTCAACTGTAATGCTTCTTTATAGCGTTTTTCATCTTCATATAACTTGCCCATATAGCCATAAGCGTATGATTTAGCCCGGCTATCTTCAGTGATTTCAGCACTTTTTTGCGCTGATTTGAGAGCAGTGTATTGAAACCATCCCTTGGCAGATTTTGACATGAATTCGTCAGGAATCTCTGATGAGATCAGGTTGCTTAAAGCCATTAATCCGAATGACTTATCATGCGAAGCCTTCAATTTTTGTGTTGCATATAATGCCTTTCTCAATTGCTTAACAACGGTAACCTTGACTTCATCTTCTAAAATCATTGTATTAGTCATATTAATCAAGACTTTAGAGACTAATGATAAATCTCCAGCCTCCCTAGCCAATTGTTCACTCTCTTTATACGTGATGATTGCATCTTCGTAATTACCCTCAATGAATAACAAATTACCCTGCTTATTCAGCACTTTTGCGATGACTAATTTATCATTCGTTTGAAGAGCAATTTCAATCGCTTTTTCAAAGTAATGAATCACTTTTTCATAATTATCCTCATTTTCGAGTATTGTATCTTGACTCTTTTTATCTTGATATCCAGACAAGTAAAGAACACCAATTTCGCTCAAAATGATGGCTTGGTGTGCTTGATTGTTTTTTTGAGTTTTAGCCTGCGTTAAAGATGCCTGAAGCAGATTAAAAGCTTTCTGATAAAAACCTAATTTTTGGTAAGCTGAAGCGAGTTTAATTTGGATATTGAGGGGTGTTTTTTGTGAATTTTCAGCAAAAACTTTTTGCCACAGAAAGATCGCCTCTTCAAATTGGCCTTTATCAAAGGCAGTTTGAGCAGGATCAACCACAGTGGTTTCGGCATAAACTAAAGCAGTGGTTAACAAATAACAAAATAGGCAGAGGGTTTGAGAAATGAATAACAGACGCATGTTAAGTTCCTTTGTTAAGAAAAGTTAAATCAAGTGGGAATAGGTAGCAAAGTGGGGTGTTAAATATAAACACAATATCTTTGTGTTTATTTTTCACCCTATTTTTATTTTGAAAAGGAGGAATGGTGGGCAAACGGGCGGTGAAATCTGGGTTTATATTGAGTTTATTGCCGCCCGTTTACCCACCCTACAAATCAGGTGTGAAAAAAACGTCATCAAAATACCGGAAATTTAACACCCCAGTAGCAACCACCAAGGATTTGAGTATGCCTAGATGGGTGTGTGATTAAAATGGAATAAATAGAACGCAGATTAAACTGATTATCATGATTGACGCTGATTGTAGGGTGAGCAAACGGGCCGTCTGTTTGATCTTAAAAAATACCACAACACAATCTTAAAGCCCGCTTGCCCACCATTCTGGCTATTAAGCCAATTAAATTAATCGACAGCCGTTAGTAAATCAGCTTGTCGATCACAGCCTTTTTCTTTCATCCAAAACAAGTTGTCATTGGATCGTAATTTATCATCACTCGGCAATTGATAGAAGGTGAAGTATTTTTTACCATCCCTATTCTTAATTTCAACCTCGTATTCTTGGCCACTGATGATTTCAAGCCGATTCAATGGCCATGCCCGTGTTGTTTTTCTAGCAGGCAAAGTCAGTTTTTCCGGTTTTTTTGTCGAATTGACTTGTTTCAAGTAGAGCGTTGTTTTTTGACGAGCATCCGATTTAGAACGTCCAAGCATCACCGGTTCATCAGGTTTATAGCAAAACACTTCGCCTCTCAAAACATCAACCTGCCAAGCTTCAGAAAAGCCACCTCGCTGGACTCCAAAAAATTTTTCCAAGGCTTTGACCAGTTTTGAAAGCCCCGTAAATGAGCGGTTTTCTCCTTTGTGGTCAAGAATAATTTTTTGGTCTTTCTTCAGTGTAATCCTGTCGTTCTCTTTCAGAATCTTGCCGCTTTTGTATTGGCTAGAATCGCTGGACACGACTTTCACTGTAAATTCAGCCCTCACCCCCTGAGCCAAAAAAAGACTAGCTGCCAAAATCAAGCACAGCCTTTTAATTTTGAACATACCGATTTCTCCTGTTATGAGTGTGGATAATCAGATGACTTGCGATGATTCAATTTTCAATTTGAACACAGTTTCGCCTGTTCGACTGTTCAGTAACGCAACACACCGAAATCATTTCAAAACACACTATGTTTCTTGATGTTACTTTGCGTTGAAGGGTTTTTGTTCAAAAATGAAAATTCAAACGGCGCATAGTATTACAAATTTTGAAGCATTTGTAAAAGCCCTTAAAAATTCAAACGGCGCATAGTATTACATAATATTGAAGCATTTTAAAAGGCATTAATTAATCAATCTGCCTTAATTAATCTTAATTCATAATTCACAATCATTCTTAACCGATTTAACTTTATTGTCTACTGATTTAACACCTGATGCAACACTAACGTACTCGGTATGTCAAATTGCCCATTGTAAACTGCTGGCTTTCCTACACTAAGGAGAGTCTTGCTATGCCAACTCGAACTATAAAAACGGCTGATGGTACAGAACACTCAGGAAATCGTTCTGCTTTTACCGATTATGAAGAGTATGTCGAGTACAAACATTGGTTCACTCAGACAAAAATCTACAAAAGCATGATTATTTATGATTGTGTCGCGATAACCCTGACTGACATTGTCGTTAAAACGGTATGGTTAATCACCCTATTAATAACCTCATTTTTACTCAGTAGTTGGGTAATCATATCAAGCGAAGGAACAGAAAACCTTCGTGCGGAAGTCATGTCAAGCCCTTCCCCTTCGACAAGCTCAGGGAACACTAGCTCAGGGAACACTCGCTTAGGGAACACTCGCTCAGGGAAAACTGAAAAACCTGAACGCTTAGACAACGGCTCAGAAGTCATGCCAAACGAAGGAGAAGACAAGGATCGCGTGAAATCTGAACCCTCAAACAAAGGGGAAAACGAGCTTAGCCTGACATTCACGTTAAGGATTTTGCCCCCTGAGAAACCTGAACCCTCAAACGAAGGAGAAGACAAGGATCGCGTGAAATCCACGCCAAGCCTTTTGCGCCCTGAAAAACCTGATGACTTAGGCGGCCTCTCAAATAAAGGGGAAAAGAAGCTTGGCCTGAAATCCATGCGAGGCATTTTGGGCCTTGAGCCATTTGATGTCATCACGCCAAAGTCCTCAATTCACACTTTTTTTCAGCGAGAACTCCAGACTTTATTGGATCAAAGCTTTATTGATCCCTTGACTCACTATATTCTTCAATATCAAGGGGATAAAGACAGAGCCTGGTATGTGCAACTGGCCAAAACTGAACGTGAGAACAGGTGTGCCAAGATTGAACAAAACTTTCAACGGCGGCCAAAAAAATGTAAGTATTTGGCTTGGCTAAAAAGAGGCTACAATTTTTCTTGTCCACAAGTTGTCGTCAAATTTGCTCAAAACATTTCCTGTATAGCGTTTTCCAATTGAATGAAGTACAAATTTTTAGTGAAAACTTTATTTAGCCTTATGCCCGATTGGAGTACAAAATTTATTTTGCGTTGTGCCCGATTGGAGTGCAAAATTTATTTTGCTTCGGTAGGGTAAAGTACAGTTATATCAAGAAAATCAAACCGCAAAATAAATTTTGCACTCCAAGAAGGCCGCAAAATAAATTTTGCACTCCAAGAAGGCCGCAAAATAACATGCACTCCAAGAGGGCCGCAAAATAAATTTTGCACTCCAAGAAGGCCGCAAAATAACATGCACTCCAAGAGGGCCGCAAAATAAATTTGGAACGATAATGATTTGTACTTCATTCAATCGGGAAACGCTATAGTTAGTTTTGAACGGGTGGATTGATACATTGCACAGTGATGGTATTTAGCTACTCAGTATGTATCATTCAGCTTCTTTTTTCTTACTCATCCATGATCATTTATCCCTGATAATTCGCTCTCCGTTGATAACTCAAAAATCAAGTTGCAACTGGAGTCCTGGATGGGCTGTCTCATCCGAACGGCCACTTGTATCCAAGCGACTTAATGGGGGATGCTGGTCAAAAGTCCCTAGACTCAAGGCCTAATAAAATTCACACCCAGATTAACCTAATCT
>QNEL01000257.1 GCA_003645185.1 Candidatus Parabeggiatoa sp. nov. 3 | reverse complement strand
TGTAAAAATCGAGGCGAAATCTAACCTAATCCAAATCAGCAAAACGGATAAGGAATTAATAATTAAGAATTAAGAATTAGCCCCTTTGCGCCTTTTGCGCCTTTTGCGCCTTTTGCGTTAAAAAGCTTTAAAATTGAAAATACAGAAATTCACTGACACGAGTTAAGCTCAGTATGGAAAGTGCGGCTATCATTGCGCTACTGGCTGCCCAAGCCCGTGTTGGTTGCCACTGTAATCCTGAATATTGCCAGGCTTCGCCACGATAAATGTCAAAGGCGGGCTGATAACGCGACATAAACTGTTGAGTGTTTGGGGCATACCAAGTCAGCAGGAGTATGAAAAACAGCCAATATACATCGTTAAAATTCTTTGGAAATAGTCGGTTAGGGAATACCATATCAATCTCAAAACCATGTTCAAGCAACCAAGGTTCAAATTGTCCTAAATTACCGATCAAGAACCAGGGTAATGGAATCCCATTCATTCCGGCCATCGCTTGCAAGACGTTAATCGCTCCTGAAAAACTTTCAGCCCGAAAAAATACCCAAGCGATGACAACTGCTGTAAAGGTAATCAATTGCGATAATCCACGCCCCCACCAACTAGAACGGGTTATATCCTGCCCTAACGCAATCCGTAATGCCTGCCAAGCATGATTGATCATGAGGTAAACACCATGCAAGGCTCCCCAGACGACAAATGTCCAGCCGGCACCATGCCATAATCCGCCTAGTAACATGGTGATCATTAAGTTGATATAACGCCGAATCGTTCCTTTGCGATTACCGCCTAGTGGGATATATAAATAATCACGGAGGAAACGGGAGAGTGTGATATGCCAACGTCGCCAAAATTCTATGATGTTGACGGCTTTGTAAGGCGAATGGAAGTTGAGCGGTAGACGAATACCAAACATTCTGGCGATACCTATCGCCATATCAGAATAGCCTGAGAAATCGAAATAGAGTTGGAAGGTGTAAGCGAGTGCGCCGCCCCAGGCTTCAAAGAAACCTAATCTAAGCCCTTGTTCGGCCGCTTCAAAAACGGGTGTGGCATAGATGGCGACGCTATCCGCTAAGACGACTTTTTTAAATAAGCCTAGGAAGAAGATAGTGATGCCTACGGCTAAATGTTCGTGATTCAGTTTGTAAATCACATCCTTTGCGAATTGCGGTAGCATTTCACGGTGGTGAACAATCGGGCCAGCAATCAGTTGTGGAAAGAAGGTGACAAAGAGGCAGTAATGCAGGAAATTGTATTCGCGCGTTTCACCTTTGTAAGCATCGACTAGATAGGTGATTTGTTGAAAGGTAAAAAAGGATATGGCTAGGGGCAGGATGATGGTTTGTAGATGATAAGTGCTACTGGTTAGACTGTTAAAGTTGTCAACAAAAAAGTTGGCATATTTAAAATATCCGAGCAGAAAAAGGTTGACAAACACGCCAAAAGCGAGCACAATTTTTGGTTGAGTTGAGTTGAGTTGAGTTGAGTTGAGTTGAGTTGAGTTGAGTTGAGTTGAGTTGAGTTGAGTTGAGTTGAGTTGAGTTGAGTTGAGTTGAGTTGACTGACTGACGAGGGTTTGCGCGTGTTGATTAGCCAAGGCAACGCCTACCGCATAATTAAATAAGATGGAAGCTAAGATCAAACCCAGGTAAGCTGGATTCCACCAGCCATAAAAAAATAACGAGGCTGCGATTAACCAGGCAATCGCTATTCGATGATGCCCTCGACTCCCTATACTGAAAAAGACTAGGAGCGTAATGGGTAGAAATAAAAAAATAAAGAGGTATGAATTAAATAACATGTTGCTCTCTTATCGGTTACAAAAAAGGATAAACCTGACAGGTTTTTTAAACCTGTCAGGTTTTAATATTTTGCGGTGTCTGAAGTCGGACATTGAATCATTATTGTATCGTATATCATTTATGTTGTCACCCTTAAACGGCGTTTTATCACCACCTTAAATTGGTTAGCTTCACGCTCATCTCTGAATTCTACAGCGTTGTAGGATTCAAGCACTCTGGGAATGCCCGTCCCCAATCCACGGTAGGGCAGAATATGAGTCGCGTGACTAGCCAAAACGGGATTTCGCATATTGGATAATCCGCAACAAACTTGCTCTATCGTTAAATGGTTGGGTAAATGCCCCGGACTAATCAATTCAATACGATCACGAAAAATAAAAAGCCTGATCGGTGCTGAAATAAAATAATCTCTGTGAATCAAAGCGTTAACCAACAATTCCTCAATAACAACCGGTGGAATTTCAGGTTCACCTAAAGAATTGATACCTTGCCCATTTTGGACATGATGCAAATTGCGCCGCACAAATGCAAAGCTATCTTTGTAAACTTGCAGCAAATTGCCCTCAATGTCCTCATTATCAATGTATTGAGAAATATCCATATTATCACAGGGAAAAACAATCGCCTTGACGACAAATACGGGTTCGAATCGTTGTGGCATTTTCCCAAATAGTAATAACCCAGCCAAAGTCAGTTGCTCCGATTTGAGTAGCCCCAAATTTTGCAGCAAGCGAGGGGTAATTTCTTCTGCGACGCAGTGATAGCGGTTTTTGTAATAGTCTAGAAAAACCCAACGATCTAGATCAGCTTGGCTAGTTTCCTGTACTGGCACACTATCGGCGTGAATTAAGCCGGCGGCTTGAAACAGGCGTTGCATCTCTTCTCGTGAGGTGACACGACGTTTATCCGCACCGCTTTTGACCCACATCACGCCTGATTTATCCAAATAGGGTTTATTCAAACCTTCAGGGACAAAAATCACGAGAACCAAGCCTTTATCTGTTTGAATATTTTCTGTCAAGGGGGATATCGGTGGTTTGATAAAATCAGAAGCGACATTGGAAATCAATTGATTTAAGCGTCGAATGTCTTTTGAGCTTAAACCCGTTACTTCTCCATTATCATTGACCCCGATAATGATTTTTCCCCCTGCTGCATTCGCCATTGCAACCATTTCAGCGGCGAGAGAATCTGCATTGGTGATATTTTGTTTGAACTGATATTGACTATCCTCACCTCTGGCTAATATTTGTTGTAATTCAATTAATGTCATTTATGACTCTCCTGTACATAAACACAATTTCCTTCGTTCCCAAATTGAAGATACCATTATTCTATTTAAAAAATCCTATTAATAAACAATTAGAGATAGAGTCAAAAATGAGTGACTATCATTGACAATGAGAGCACATTTTCAATAATCTTGGGCCAAACCTGACAGGTTTTTTAAACCTGTCAGGTTTTATAAGTCAAAATGTAGGGCCGGTAACGGGTTTTTAAAGCCAAACCAAACCTGACCTGTTTTTTAAACCTGTCAGGTTTTATCACTTGGATTTTTCAGATTATCTCTGTATTTTATGTAGTGGCGGATAGAGTAATTTAACAGTCAAAAGGATCGTTTATCCCGTTATCTCACTTGGATTCAAATCCGTCATAGTGGCGATGGTTTCTATATCCATGCCAGCTTCAAGCATTTTTTGGGCGATTTCTTTTCGCCCTTTTTCTAGCCCTTTTTCTAGCCCTTTTTCTAGCCCCTGTTGTAATCCCTTATTAAGTGCCGTCTCAATCGCATCTTGCTCATTCACCAGCGCCATCAAATACTGTTCATAATGCTGGCGTTCTTCGGAACTCATTTTTAACACGTCTAATTTTTCACCTGCTAATGGCAAATTTTTCGCCTGACAATGAGCCGGTAAAGCGGCGTGCTTAAACAAATAAATCCACTCATCCAAGTCTGTCTTCATCTCATCGGCAAACCGTTCCACATTAATCAAGTAATATTCAGGAAAAATCTCTTGGCTTTTGATCGTTTCAAGCGTTTTATCGGCTCTCCTTCGCCGAAAAATCAAGGGCTTATTATCGTGCAACCCCCGAAATTCCGTATTACCATAAAAAACATAATCTTCGCCCAATCCCAAATTAAAATAAAGGATACTGATAGAAATCACTTTACTAATCTCGCGATAATCTTCACCTGATTTCACATTATCGACAATCACTTTAGAAACCCCAAACAAAATGCGTTCCAAATAAGCGGTGACATGACAATTTTGGACTTCTATAATGACGTATCGCTTCTGTTGATCTTGGATCAGAATATCAACTCTATTCAGTTTCTGCTCCATCTCCGGCACATTGGATTCACTTTCGAGAATTTCAAGAACGGAAACCTCTTGACGAAGCACCGCACTTAAAAAACCTTCTAAAATATCAAAATTCGCTTTATCCCGTAATAAGGTTTTCATCGCCCAATCAAAGCGAATCAATTTCGTTTCAGTACTCATCGGATTCTCCTTTTTTCGCTTCAACACAGAGATCACAGAGGGCCACAGAGGGCCGCAGAGAATAAGTCATTTTTGCGTGAAATGATGCATGGCATGATTTTCAAAGCCCTCTTCAGAAAAATAATTTGAGGGCGAACACTGTTCGCCCTTTTGCCGTAATTATCTTAAATTATCTTAAAAATTATAGCATTAACCGATTATTTATGATAGCCTGGAATCCGTTGTTCTAGGAAGGAGTCGGCTTTTTGTCCAAGGGTGCCTAAGCCTTTGAGTTGAAATTCTAGGAAGACGCTATTTGAATGGTCTAAATCTTCTATATTCATGTAGCGTCGTGCTATGAGGCGCACGGCCCAGCAGCAACTATTGTATTCAAAGCCGGCAAGGGTTTCTAAAGGGGTTTTATCTGGCAATGAATAGTTGTAGCGTCCTAAAAAATTCCAACGTGGATTGAGTGCCCAGTGGAAGGAGAGATCGGTTTGTTCAAGTATCTGGTCGCGCAGACGGTAAGAAAGATTGAAAATGTTTTTGGGTGCGGGTTGATAACGCATGCGTACAACGCTGTGTTCGGTGTTCTGCGTGTGGGGATCCCAGCGCCAAGTCGTGGTGGCTCGCCAGTGCTTTGTGAATTGGGCGGCGAGTTCCATAACCAAGTTGGATGTGGCTTCTGTTTCGATGGGTTCACCCGGTAAGGTGACGCGCCGATCTCGAAAGTAGACAATTTGCCCTAAGCTGGCGCGTAGGTGTTCTGTGCCGCTGTTACTGCCGATAAAACGGGAGCTGAGGCCTAAGCTGAGTTGATGTCCGTCGTCTACCCGGTCGGCACCAAGATAGATATTGTCACGAAAAAGCTGCATGAATGAGAGATCATATTCGGCACTGTCGAAGATGGGCATGTCGGTTTGATCTTTGTATGGAGTGTAGCGATAGTATAGCCGTGGTTCTAGTGTTTGCACTAAATTGGTGTCCCAGAGTTTGAGATCACGTTCAAAAAACAGGCCAGTGTCGGTGCTGAAGGTAAATAGGGCACGTTGTGGTGTGGTATCGGCCGAAGCGGTGACGTTGTCTAGGTTGTAAGTGGTGTAACGTAACGAGAGTTTAGGAACGATAAAGGTACCCGGGGTGCGCCAAGGTAAGCTGATACTGGGTAGAATGTCAAAGCGGTTGCCAATTGGGGCGTTAACGAGGTTGGTATCACGATCAAAGCGTACTGCTTCTGCCTGTAGTCCGAAATTGAAACGGCGATTGACTTCAGGTAAAGTGGTTTTGACTAGGAATTGGGGCAAACGTTGATAGGGATGGGCATAAGGGTTGTCATCTAGGGTTTGGAAGTTTTGCAAGCGGCCTAATCCAAGCCAACCATCACCATAGTAGTATAAATCAGCACGTCGTTCTAAGTGGGTGATGTTCATTAGGTTGATATGTGTGCCGAGTTCTTCAAAGTAGCGTTTGTCGGAGGCGTAATTGATATTGACATCGGTAACCCAACGTGGGTTAAGCTTGCCTGTGTGCTGAAAAGCAAGTGAGCTGCGTTGTTCTCCCAAAATGGAATCGTAAGGGAGATATTCTAGTTCTAGTTGGCCGTTGGCGGCTTGAGTCAAGTAGCGAAATTGGTTGTTTAATAATACACCTCGCCGTGACATGACATGAGGGGTGATGGTGGCATCGTAATGTGGAGCGAGATTGAAATAGTAAGGGATACTAAATTCAAAACCGGTTTCATCAGAACGCCCTATACGGGGGACTAAAAAGCCTGATTTGCGTTGATCTCCGAGAGGAAATGAGAAGTAAGGGAAATAGAAGACGGGGGTGTCGAACAAACGTATAGAAACATCGCGAGCGGTGCCTTGGCCTTTGGCATTGTCTAGGGTGACACGATCGGCCTCTAAGCGCCAGACTTCGTGACCCGGATCACAGGTGGTGTAGCTGGCTTGTTCTAAATTGATTTTATCTTTAGATTCTTGGGTGAGCTTTTTAGCCTCTCCCCGTGCCCTTCGCTTTAATAACCAATATTGGGTATCGTTCATTTCACCTTGATTTTCAGAACGCAATTGTAGTTCAACACCTTTGACAACATAGTTATTGTCCCAGAAAATAAATTCTTGGTCCGTTTCTGCGGTTTGTTTCTGACGATCGTAAACCATGAGGGGTGTTTTTAAGAGTTGATCGGCCCGTTGCATTAAGACATTGCCGCGAAAGGTTGAGATGCCTATTTTTTCTTGAACAGTAGCCTGATCCGCCGATAAATGGACTGAATCATCTTCTCGTGGTGGTATATTGGGACGTGGTGGGGCTATTTCGCTAAAGGGTTTGCATAATGCAAATTCTTTATCCTCTACCGCGCCAAGGCTATTGCTTAATAGAATTAACAGTATAATAATAGAATAGTGTCGCACAGTTATCAGTTATCAGTTATTAGTTATCACTTGAATTATCAGTAGAACGAAAAAGGCCTTTCGCTGCAAAAATTCTTTTGCAAAAAAGAGTTACAGGCGTTACAGGCGTTACAGGCGTTGTTTCCAAATCACCCTTACCAGCTATCAGTTTGACCCTAAGTTTTTTTCAACACAGAGAACACAGAGTACCACAGAGTACCACAGAGCATAAGATTTTTAATGGCCTATTCTGTATATAACATGCGGTATAAAAGTATTTTGTATTACAATATCATTGTAAACTTTATGGTTATTCTCTGTGCTCGCCGTAAAGAAAAAAATTTGTTGACAAACTGATAGCTGGTAAAGTAAATAATTGATTCCCTTGTTCAAGATTGAGTTTTACGTTTCCCTTTGAAAAGGGCTGGAGGTTTTTCCTTGTTTGAATCTCAGTTGCACAGTTTACCTCTTTTGAAGCGCGGTAAAGTCCGTGATATTTATACGGTTGATGATCAGCATTTGTTGATTATCGCGACGGATAGGTTATCGGCGTTTGATGTGATATTGCCGACACCCATTCCTGATAAGGGTGCTATACTAACCGCGCTGTCAAATTTTTGGTTTGATTTTACTCAATCATTGATACCGAATCATCGCTCTGATATGACTTTAGAAGCGGTATTCAGTGATCGCACAGAATATGAGCAAGTCTCAGGGCGGGCTGTGATAGTTAAAAAATGCATGCCGTTGCCTGTTGAGGCGATTGTGCGTGGTTATATAGCCGGCTCTGGTTGGAAAGATTATCAAAAAACGGGGGCAATTTGTAGTCTTACTTTACCACCTGGTTTGCAACTTGGCGAAAAATTGCCGAGGCCTATTTATACCCCTTCGAGTAAAGCTGAAGTGGGTCAACATGATGAAAACATTGATTTTTCTAAAACATGTGCCTTAATTGGCCAAGATTTGGCCGCACAAGTGCGTGATCTGAGTCTTGAAATTTATAGCCGTGCCTGTGATTATGCGGCTAAGCGCGGTATTATTATTGCTGATACGAAATTTGAATTTGGCGTAGATACATCGGGGCAATTAGTCTTGATTGATGAAGTCTTGACACCTGATTCTTCACGTTTTTGGCCTGTCGATCAATATGAAATTGGGCGTAGTCCCCCCAATTTTGATAAACAATTTGTACGTGATTATTTGGAAACGTTAGATTGGGATAAAAAAGCGCCTGGGCCGGCTTTGCCGGCTTCGATTGTTGAGAAAACAAGGGCTAAATATCAAGAAGCGCGACAACGGTTAGTTCAAAACGCCTGAACGCCTGAACGCATTTTTCCATTCTAGTTAATAACTGACAATGAGTATTAAGTTTGACATAATAGCCTTGGCTTCTCTTGTGTTGGTTAGCTGTGCTAACGTTCCTGATGAGACAGAGTCGATTGCAATCCCTATTAATCATGAGGCTATTTATGATTTACAGCTTTTAGCGACTCAAGCGGCCCATAGGCATGGCATTGATCATCGGTTGTTTCATGCTTTAATTAAACATGAATCGGCTTGGGCTCCAGACGCGCTATCACCTAAAGGCGCACGGGGTTTAACGCAAATTATGCCACGCACTGGCGAAACAGAATGTGGCTTGGAACGCGAGCTTTTATTTGATCCTGAGCTTAATCTTGACTGTGGGGCCTTTTATTTTAGTAAATTATTGAACAGGTTTAAGATTTCACGCAAAAGTTTTTGCGCGCAAAAACTTTTGCGTGAAATATAAAATTGGCACTGGCCGCTTATAATAGTGGTGAAACGCGGGTAGCCAGATTAGGGCGTGTACCTCGCATACGTGAAACGCAACGGTATGTGAAACGAGTTATGGCCAGTTGGCGAGAGGAACCGTAAATAATTGCGAATTATGAATTGTGAATTGTGAACAAAGAATTAATATCTAAGAATGCAAAAAGGGTGAAATTTTGTCTTGAGTTCTCAACATGATTGTTAAAGATGTTAAAACAACATAATTGTCTCTTGTTTTCTTAAACTCTATATTATTGTTCGATAATCTTAGCCTTAAATATCACTCAATATCAATAATCTTCAAGGTTTTGATAAGTGATGTGATCATTGATAATTGATCATTGATACATTTCTATAGGTTTGTTCGATAATCTGTAGTGGTCAAATTGATGTTGAACAAATCAATATTAATCAGCGTGAAATAAAGTTTTTGCGCGCAAAAACTTGTTAAGTGGTGTCATGACAATCAGTGCATGAGGCGTTCTATCACGATTTTAGATTTGCTCAAATCCTCATTTTTTGTTTAACATCCGTTTGACCACTACAGTTTGTTCGATAATCTGTTGACTTTGAATATAACAAATATCAAAATAGTGATAACTGATAACTGATAACTGATAACTGATAACTGATAACTGTTCATTGATAGCTGATAACTGTTGTGAACACTTGTGGCTTAATGTTAGAATTTGTATCAAGCTTTCAAAGGAGGTAGATTGGCTCACACCAAGCTGCAAAGGCGCAAAGTTAAATTAGGCTAGATTTCGATTTCGTATCGAAGCCTTGAAGCATGATAATTGATGTGATGTGATAATTGATAATTGATACTTGGTGGTTCAATATGAAAAAGATTATTTTCTTTGTGATTGTGACATTACTCTATTCAGGGGCTTGTGTGGCAAAGGACAAGGGAATATTTAGATTGGTAACGGTAAACTTTCCGCCTTATTATGGTGAAGAAATGCTCAATGGCGGTTGGGTTTCTGAGATTGTCAAAGCGGCTTTAGAAGCTAAAGATTATGAAGTTGAGATTCGGTTTATTGAGTGGAAGAAGGCGCTAGAAGTCACTCAAACAGGTTCTTATGATGCGTTATTGGGTGCCTATTTCACACGCGAAAGGGCCGATCATTATTACTTTTCGGCACCCATTGCACAAGCCCGTACTGGTTTTTTTAAGAGAAAAGATAAAAAAATCAGGTTCAAAAAACTAGAAGAACTCAAGGATTATAAAATTGGTGTGGTTGAAGGCTATGCGACGAGCAAGAAGTTTGATGCGGCCGATTATTTGGATAAAGTGAAGGTCAAGAATCTGGATGAAGGGTTGAAAAAGCTTTACAATGAAGAGATTGATCTTATGGCAGATAGCCGAGCCGTGGGTAAATATCGTCTGAAAATTCTGGAAAAAGAGATACCTGGCATCCGTAAAAAGATAGAATTCATTAGGCCTGTTCTTGCCATGAACAAGCTTTATGTGGCCGTTTCCAAAAATGCAACGAATGCTAACAGGAAACTGATGGATTTTAATCGAGGGTTTAGGAAAATTTTAAGGAATCGTACATATAGAAAGATCAAGAGGAAGCACAGAGGATATCCAAGGAAATAAGCAATCGGGCGAGAAGATAGATCAAGCCATGAGCTAAACGAAGCATGGGCTGGGGGTGTTAAATTGGGGTTAATTTTGCCCCATTTTTTCACTCTGTTTTTCTACGAGCTTTGCCAAGATAGTTATGAGGATAGTATTATGGGATTAGATAGTGTAGAACTCGTCATGGCTGTTGAAGAAGATTTCCAGCTAACCTTTGAGGATGAGGAATTTTCGGGAATTGTCACGGTTGATGATTTTTATCAGCTTATTTTAAAGTCCTTAGACAAATCAAACAAGTTGGACAACTCAAGCGAAACTCATTGTCTAACGAGCCATACGTTTTATCAGTTACGGAAAACCTTAATCAACGAGCTAGGCATTCCACGAAGTCAATTATTTCCCAAACAAGAAATGGCAACCCTGCTTCCAAAACAGGCACGCCGCGCTCAATGGGATACGCTTACCAAAGCGCTATGTCTACCATTGCCAGAACTGTCTCGACCAACGTGGTTTTCTTCGCTCTTGACGTATGGCGTTTTGTTCTGGTTAATTGGCTCGCTTTTAGGGCGCTTTTTTGACTTCTTAACGGCATGGGAAGCGGGCATTTCTGTGGGTTTAGCACTGGGTTTTGCTTGGCTCGCTTATTGGCTTTCTAAACCGCTGGCGATTTATTTTGCACCAGAAATGACAACGCTTGGTGAAACGACTAAGACGGTGTTGTACCGAAATTTTAGCAAAATCTGTTCTATCGTGGATAAGAAACAATGGAACGAAAAAGAAATTTGGGAAGTTTACAAACGGATTATTGTTGAACAATTGGGCGTGAAACCTGAAGAAGTGCTTAAATCCGCCTGTTTTGTAGAAGACTTGGGTATGAATTAAATCTGGGCCCAAACCTGACAGGTTTTTA